>CAYIRC010000012.1:0-25699 GCA_964365855.1 Candidatus Woesearchaeota archaeon | reverse complement strand
TTAGCAGATACAAATATTAAACCAAAGATAATTATAGCTAATAACCAACCTCTTTTAATCATCATTAATCATAGAAACTAAGATTTTTAAATATTTTGAGAGTCGTAATCAAACGATCTTGTTGACGAATTATAGCTATCAAAAAGACTCTTAGATTTCCATAATGGCCATTTTATATTTTCAAGTTTAATTTTTTTTCTTAAAACTAAGAAAGTAATAGCTAGTGCTATTACAATAATAATTGCAATATATGATATAGTTTTGCCGACTGATGCTCCAACATTGGCGGCTTGACCTGTAACTAAGTTTGAGCTGTAAACAAAGAGCTTTTCTGCCATCAGTTTGTTATCTTTTTGATCCTCAATATAAATGCTCAATTTACTGCCCTTTTTAGCCTTTGAGATATCTAATGTAGTATCTTTTTTATTTGAGTCTATTACAACATTTTCAACCTTGCTTACAATATTCTTTCCATTTTCATCTTGTACAGAGAAGTTTAAGTTAGTATTATCAAGAGCACTGCCTATTGTATAATATTCAACAATAAGTTCCTTCGTTGATTTAAAATAAATATTAGAGACATTTATCATTAAAGTATTACTTGTACTTAAGCTTTCATTGGAAAATACTATATTAAGGTCTAATTTTCTGCTTCTTCCAGAGCATTCAAGATAAATATCAAGGGATTTATTTAACAAAACAGGACTGTTTATTATAAAGGACATAGTAACATTTTCATTAAGCTTAATATTAATTGGCTTGCCAAATTTGGTTAAATTAACAGAGTCTCCTCTTCCTGCGATACTGCAATTAATAAATGAGCTTGTTCCATTGTTCCTTATCTTCAAATCTATTGTTTTATTATTATTAGGAATAAGTATAATCTTTCCTAAATCTTCAATCTTTAAATCTTTTTGGATATTTGCATATACAACATTAATCTCTGAATCATCATTTAAATTAGTAGTAGATGTATTTGTTATACTGCTCTCAGTAACTATAAAGCTCCCACTAGCTGAGTTAACATTACCTGCAGAATCAGTAGCATAGAAATTAACTATAAAGCTGCTGTAGGTAGCTACATTAAAAGTTGTCGAGCCAGAACCACAGCTTACTGTTGTATTCCCTTTCTCAATATCACTTCCCTTATATACATTATAGTTGCATATTGTAGGAGTAGCATCAGAAACACTAAAGACCAATGGAATTCCATTTCTATTTACTTTTGTTCCAGTTGGTTCAGATATTGTTACATTTGGAATGACATTATCTACTGTTAAAGTATAATTTGCAATAGCAAAGGCAGTATTTCCTGCAGAGTCAGTGCATTTCACATTCCATATGTAGGCTCCATTGCTTAATGTTAGATTAAATGAATTCTCTGCACCATTTGTTGGGAAGCCATCAGTCTTGTTTAATCCAAAACTGCCATTAAAATTGCCCCAAAGCGCACAATTAGATAAATCACTGTCTGACGGAGTATATTTAAGTGTAACATTTGTATTATTTGAATAGTTTCCAGAAGAAGGTGAAGTTAAGCTTACATTTGGATTTAATATTGTATAGTCTACATACACATTGCTTAATACAGGCGCAGGGTCTCCAGATGTAAACTCAAATTTAAACTGGAAATAAGTATTGTTTGCAATATTTAGATTTTGAGGGGAGACATCAGCAATATTTGTCCAGCTTTCACCAGAACATGCAGAATCATCACAGCTTCTAACACTCAAATTCAATTTTGCATCACTATTATTCCATAATATGCTGTTCCATTTTGCTGCAGATTCAGCATCAAATACTTTTGAAGTATATATACCACTCGTGTTGCTACCAGATAAAACAATTGCAGAACCATTATATATTGTATTTGCATAAGTTCCATTATTAAACACAGATTGTGAATTTGCAGATAGAACAGAAAATCCGGTTAAGTTTCCATTGCGAAGATACACCATCGATAAAACAAATACCACAACAATAAAGACCGATAAAACTGTTATTGTCAACTCTCTTTTTTTCATGAAAATTATAATATTAATCCCTATTTAAATATTTTGCAATCTTAGAGAAATGTTTAAATAGATAAAATGAGATAACCCATTATGAAAAAAAAAGTGGTTTTATCTTCGGTATTGTTAATTCTTGTATTAGTGCTCACTTTTTCATTTGTGGCTGCAGAATATTCATTAGATGTTCAGTTAGATAAGCAAACATATTCTTCCGGAGATAACATAAGATTCAATGTAATTTTATTAAAAGACAGCCTTCCTGTATCAGAGCAAATCACAGTCTATTTTTCCGACGCAGCTGATAAGACAAGATTAACACAAACTATAGTATCTAATCAAGAAAATCTTTTTCCAATAGAAAAATCTTTTATAAGTGGCTTCTGGAAAGTTGAAGCAGAATATAATAATAAGACAGTAAAAAGAATTTTTTTAGTTAAAGAAAATAAAGCAGTAGAATTTCAAATACAAGACGATAAAATAACAATAAAGAATAATGGAAATGTACCATATACAAAAACAGTACAGATTATGATTGGAGATAAAGTTATTCCTCAAACAGTAAACATCGATATTGATGAGGCAAAGGATATAAGGCTTGTTGCTCCAAGCGGAGATTACGATATTAGAATCACAGATGGTGAAAATAGTTTATCGAAACAAAACGTTCATCTAACAGGAACAGGCCAGGTTATTGGGGCATTAGATGAAGATATTAGTGGAGGCTCAGCATTAGGCACAGCAAGAGACCCTGACATAGCCGATAAATTTTTAGTTCCAAGCAAATTGCCAGTAACCTTTATTTTTGTTGGAGCTGTTTTCGGATTAGGAATACTTCTCGCAATCGAAAGATTTCTGCAGAGAAAAGTCAAGAAATTTTAATTCTAAAAAATAACTCTAAATTTCTTTAAGGTGAAGGAATTATCTCTTCATCAGATAATTCATAACTATCATCGCCTTCATCTACGGTGTTATCAGCAGTAAGAGCATCTAATTTTACATCTCCGGTATTAATTTGATCTACAACAGGCGTATTTCCTTTATAAGTTATATTTAATTCGCCATTACCGGCTGTAGTATTATTCGGGCTTGATTTGCCTTTGAAAGCTACAAAACCTATTGATAATACTGCTATTATAATAACCGCACCAAGAATCAATGCTATTTTTTTCATTTATCTCCTCTAAATATCTTTTTTATATCCCTAATTGCAGACTGTGCAGATTTTATATTTGTCCAGATAGTTTCTTTCTGTTCTTTAGTATAATATGCAGTTCCGACGCTATTTAAGGCAGTTCTTGCAGCATTAATATAGCCTTTCAATTCTATAATTTTATCAACTGCATCTACCGCCTCGCTGTTATTTTCAATTTGTTGTAAAGCAAGGTCAAGTTTTGCAATTTCAAACTTAGCTGCTAAATGAAAATTAGTTCCATCTTTACAGCCATCCAATAAACAATAATTAAACGTCTTCTTTATATCCTTAACATCCATTCCAGATTCAATTTTAAGCTGATAGGCTTGTATGATTTGGCTTCTTGCATCTACCATTAACTTATTCAAAGATGTCACATCAACTCCTTTTTTAGACAGTTCGCTAATCTTATTCTGATAAGCACTTAAAATATTATTAAATTCTATAACTCTATTTATCTCGTACTCTTTTAAAGAAATAAGATGACAGTTAGTATAAGCTGCTTTTAGTCTGTCATAATCTTCTTTCATATTTGTTTTTTGCTCGCCTGTAACATTCTTGTTCGTTTTTCTCCATTCATTCACAGCCTGTTTTGCATCTTTTAAATCAGTATTATAAGTATTTTTTACATAATCTCTAAATCCAGCTTTATCTTCATTATTAAAATAAGTTTGCAATTGCAAAATATCTATTTTTAATTTGTTTATATATTGTAATAGTCCGTTAGTAGAGCTTGCTGCCGGCACTCTTAATAAAATCGAATCTAAAACTCCGGCAGATAAATTATTCTTGCATTTAATGTCACTAAAAGCAGAAGGTATTACAGCCTTGTCTTTCTCTGCACTGACTGCACTAAGGAGCAAAATTCCTGCAAGAAATACAATCATCAAGGAAAAATACGCTCTTTTATTCATTTTATTAAAAAATTATGCATCTATATAAATCTAATTATAGCTTTAATTTTATATTTCTCCAAATAAAAACAATTCCTATAATAACAACAATTTCACCTAGAATAAATAGGCCCCACATATAATTGCTTGGAATATAGCTCCCAATTAGAGATTGAAATTCAGAAATTGTCGCAAGTTTTGAAAACTGCATTAAAAATCCATTATTGATAATTACCATCATATAATCTTTCAAAAATGTAATTAAAATTAAAAAAGCTCCAGCACCAAGCAAAATCCACTCCGCAGCATTTATTTTTTTGGGTTCAAAATAAACAATTAGTAAGGACAAAGCAATCATTGTCAATGAAACAATTAACGGCGCTAATACCGGTCCAGCCCAAGGAACAGGAATCAAGAATAATAAATCCCAGGTAAAAACTGATGCAGGCCAGCCAGTTATAATCCTTAGCCAGATGTAATAAAAAATATCCCAGATAGCAAAGGCATATAAAAAATAAGCAAATTTATGATAAGATTTTTTCGCTGCAATAAAAGCAACAACCCCAAGCATTATTATTGTGCAAATTTCTCTCACCCATTCTATAACAAGAACATTGTGAGGTATTCCTAAGCTTAAAGGAAAGTTGAATCCTGAAGGAGAGTATAATTTTCTAAGGTAAATTACAACAGCAGTTTCAAGAAAAGCCATAGCTGCCGCAAACAGCCCCAGCCATAAATATTTCCATCTCTCTTTTTTCTCCATTGTTATATAAAAAAAATAAAGAATCCCAATCACAGCAAGCTGTGGGGTATTCTTTAAGCCTCCAATTGGGAACGAAAAAATATCGTAGCAAGCTACGGGGTATTAGACCCAATTGGAGCAATAAAAAATTAAAATTTTATTTTGTGCTTGTTTCAAAAACAGCTTTTATTGCAACAACTAATGCTGCTGCGCTAGCAAATGCTACAAAGTTTCCTATGATTGAACTAGCATAATTAATAGATACTCCCAACATGGAAATAGCGCTTATGCTTGCAATTCCGCCGGTTAATAAAGCTATAACTGCAATTAGGAATTTAGTAGATTCATTTTCAGATATATTAAGGAACCCAACTATTAATCCCAGCACAAACAATATTGAAGCAACAGTTACTGCATATCCTGTTATAAATCCTGCAATTACTCCAATTATCAATCCAATTATAAAAGCCCATTTTCCTATAAGTTTATTTACCATTTTTCACCCCCTTTTTATATATTGCTTATATCTTTTATATTTAAAAATGTTATCTTTTTGAGTAGTAAAATTACAATTATTCTTAATCTTCCTAGCTTATAAATTTTTTTAATAATTAATCAAAAAGCAAGGTTTTTATACTACCTTTAGTTAGTTACGTTACAGAAAAAGAGGGAAAATGACACCAGTTGAAATCATAGCTTTAATTACAGCAGGAATTATTATTATAAAATCTATACTTTTAATATTCAAGCCTAAGTTCTTTATAAGCCTGGCAGAAAAAGTTTTCAAGCGTTCATCTATATTAGTTGTAATTTATTTTATCTTAGCTTTAATCGTAGGATATTTTGCTCTTCAGGAATTAACAGTTGCGCAGGTTGCAGCAGTCTTGCTTCTCTCCTCATTATTAATTAAAATGATTTTAGCATCCTATTCAAAAGGCTTAAGCACAATGGTAAAAGAAACAATGCAGAAAAAGACTAATTGGTTTGCTATTGCAGTTATGCTTATTACCGCCGTTGCTATTTTAGTCTCTGTACTAACCATTTAATTCCCAAAATCTCGGCATCCCATTCTTCAATTCCAGTAATTAAAAGAGCTATCCCTGATAAAATAAAAACAAAATTAATAAAAAAACAGCCTCCACAAAGCCCGCTGGTACATACACTCTTTTGGCAGATAAAATCAAAAACAGTATTTCCAGGCACTCCTAGCATAATAAGCAATATTCCTACACATATTGCAATCACTGAAATTGCTGAAGTTTGTTCATTTTAAGCCATTCCAATATAATTACTCTGCATGTCTGCTCTTTAAAAATTAATCGCTTATGTAAAATCGCGCATGAATTTTAGAACTTCTTGCACATGAATATTTTAAAGCATTAAATGCGGATTTATAATATCAAGGTCGGACAAAGTATCCATAATTTCTTCTCTAGGATTTTCTGGAACTTTTACATTAACTAATTCTGTTGGCGATCGGATTCCTGTATCGAATAAAAACATAATCAAAACTTTATAATCAAATCTTGCATTATCGCATAATTTCTTAACCTGTTCTTCTGTTAAATAAACCCATTCTGGCTTTTCTTGTTTTGTATCAAGGTCTGTTGTGATATCTTTTACTTCTATATCCTTTTTACGATTAACTTTTTGATGCCAGTGCCAGAATGCCTTGAATATTTTTGAGAATGTGTCTACAGATTTATATGTTCCATCATCAACTTTTTTTATAATCCCGTTTTTCATATCGGAAAAGAAAGTAACTACTTGCTCTTCAGTTATGTCTGTTATCTTATCAAGATTGTAAACCTCTTTAAATTTTTTCGCAAAGAAGCACATTTTATCTCGGATTGCATTGAGCCGTATATAGCTCCTTGATCCTTTAACACTCACAGAAGCAATATTAATTCCTTTTTCCATGTCATTCACATATTGAAGAATTAAATCGGAATTCTCCTTGCTTATATCGGGGATCCCATTCTTTATTTTTCCTTTCCAGCTCAGGTATTTTTCCTTATGTTTATACGGGTCTATTTTCATCTTAATTATTATCTTCAAACGATTTACTTAAACCTTGTATTGGTTTTGTTATACATTTGAAAAAACCCCGCAAAATACCAAAGAGTATAAACGCCAAACCGAGCAGGGATACAAAATGGTATTTTCCAGAGCTTTTGAAAACCCCAAAAAATGCCATAATGTATATACGCCCACACCGAGCAATCTAACATTTTGGTCTTCTTCTGGGCTTCATGTGAAAACCCCTTATTGTTCCAAAATGTATATACGCCCCAACCGGGAATCGGACCCGGGTCCCGACCGTGCTGTGGTTCATCTCCTCCCCACATTTAAAGGAAGGTTGATGGTCAAGGAAACCTTGGTTTCCTTACCTCGACAGGGTCGTGTACTAGCCACTATACGATTGAGGCATGATAATGAATCGAAAAAGTGCTTTTTAAATTTTATTCATATCCTGGCATACTTAAAGTACTCTCATCCATTATTGCAGTTTCAGAACTATCGGAAAAAGGAATTAAATCACTAATAAGACTGTAAGGGTCTTTTCTTAAAGCGCAATAATTCCTTACAATTACATGAACAAGAGACTCACATGTTGCTAATATAAAACAATATTCTTTGTACATTACTTCATGCACATATCCCAAGCCTTTTTGTTTATGGTCCAGCCTTAGCACTTTAGTTCCATTATCTTGCAAACCAAGCAAACACAAAAGATCATCTAAGTCAATATAAGCTTTATTATCCTTATATCCTCCACCAACTTTGCCTACTTTATTTGTTATTGCTCTCTCAAGAATTACATCTGCACGTCTTTTAGATTCATTAATCATAAATTACAAATCACCTTCAAACGCAGAAGCTATATATTCTCCTTTACTAAAAGGTGTTCCTCCAGATGCTAAGTATTTCTTCCAAGCAGTTCTTTCATGGCTAACAATTCCTAATTCCCAAATACAAAAAGCTCCGGTATTATTAATGTCTATTCTATGAACGCGACCATTAGCAAGAGATTTTTCAAAAGCATATAACTGATTTTTAAGCACAGTTGGACATTCATCCCCGCCCCAACGAGCTACATTTAGAAATCCATCAGAGATAATAACAAAACCTAAGCCATGCTCTGGGCTTATCTCTCCTCTTCCGAATTAACCAAGAACAAACTGACTGCCCTGTTTTATCAAATCAGTATGCAACGGAACGCCTTTTGCCTGATACATCTGATAATACTTTAAAACTGCCCAAGGTTCTTCTCTCCTCTGGACATTCGGAATAATCAAACCCATAGGTCTGGCAACCATCGGTTCGTAAACATACCCTTGTGAAAGATTTCCTACTCTGCTCAATTCTCCACGAAATTCATCTTTATCCATAACTTTTAGTAAATTACAGCTTTTTAAATATTTCTTATGATATCAAAAGTAATAAGAGTAATCAATAAGTTTAAAAGAAATATTTTTGATTATATATTATGCCTGCATTAAAAAAATCTAATACCATGCTGATTATTGTTGCTTTAGCTGCTGCCCTCATAGTTATGGGCCTTCTTACAAATGCATTCGGAATTTTTCCAATAGATATAAATAATTCTACAAAATTAGAAATTAAAAGCTCTCCTGTTTTAGGAAATGAAAGCGCCCCTGTAACAATTTACATTTTTTCAGATTTTTCATGCCCATTTTGTAGCGCAGCTGATGGGCAAAATCAGCAAGTTATGGATTTATTAAAAGCCAAAGACCCAAATTGGAAAGCTCCAATTCCAGAAATAATTAAAAATTATGTAGACACAGGTAAAGTAAAACTAGTATTCAAATACATGCCAGGACACGGAGCAGGTAAAACAGCACACGAAGTAGGATATGCTTTAAATGAACAGGGATTATTCTGGAAGTTTCACGATAGAGTATTTGCAAATCAGGCAGATGCAAATAATTTAGAAAAAATGAAAGCAATCGCCCAGTCTTTAGGCGCAGATATGGAGAAATTAAACGCTTTTCTAAATGCTAAAAAATATAAGCCTTTAATGAACAATGATATACAAATGGCACAGTCAAATAAAGTCAGTGGAACACCTTCATTTATAATCAACGATAAGATGCTTGAAGGAGCCCAGTCTTTCGCAGTATTCCAGCAGGCAATTGAGCAGGAATTAGCAAAAACAGCATCTTAATAAAGCTTAAAATATTATTTTAAAATCTAAAAGTATTTTTTATTAGACTTAAGGTTCACTTTCACTCAAAATAATATTTTCCTCTGCAATAGGGACTTTAACAATATCAGCAACTTTATCGCCCTCTTTAATTCTCACAATATGAACTCCCTGTGTTGCCCTTCCCATAACACGAAGGTCTTTCATATTAGTTCTCATAACCATTCCTTTTATAGTTGTTACAATCACAGAGTCTTTATCTGTAACAGAAAGAGAAGAGATAATATCCCCTGTCTTGTCAGTTACCTTAAGATTAATAACTCCTTTGCCTCCTCTTGCAGTCTTTCTGTATTCATCAAGATTTGACCTCTTTCCAAATCCTTTAGAAGTCACAGTTAATATTGCTATTTTTCCATCTTTTGGAATAGACTCAATAGAGATGACTTCATCACTTCTGCCCAATTCAATTCCTTTCACACCATAACTTCCTCTTCCCATTGCTCGAACATCATTAGAATTAAACCTGATTGCCTGTCCTTTTTTAGTAATCAGCAGAACTTCCTGTCCATCACTCACTCTTCTTACATCAATTATTATATCTGAGCCGTCAGCAGGGAGATTAATTACCCTAACTCCTGTGCTCCTCGGCTTGGCTAAGTCTTTCAATGGCAATTTTTTCACAATTCCTAATTTAGTAGCAAACATAATATATCCCTTTTCAAAATCATTTAATGCCATTACATTTGCAATATGCTCATCTCTCAAATTTAGCACATTTGCAATTGCTCTTCCTTTACTCTGCCTTTCGCTTGCAGGAACATCATTTGCTTTAAGCCAATAAACGCGCCCGCGTGAAGTAAAGAACAATAAATAATCATGAGTTGAGCAGGTTACCATTTCAGTTACAAAATCCTCTTCCTTCAATTCAGTTCCAGTCACACCTGCACCGCCTCTCTTTTGTTCCCTATATGCTTTCAAATCCATTCTCTTTATATAACCTGAATCAGTAAGCATTACAACAACATCTTTCTTTTCAATCATGTCTTTTTCAGAAATATCTTCAACTTTCTTAATTACTTTTGTCCTTCTTTCGTCACCATACTTCTTCTTCAACTCAGTAATTTCTTTTTTGATAACAGAAAGAATTTCCTGCTCACTTCCAAGTAATTTCTTAAAATAAGCAATTTCCTCTTTCAAATTTGCTTCTTCTTCTTTAAGCTTATTAAACTCAAGACTTGTAAGCTGCTGCAACCTTGTCTCAAGAACAGCTTTAGATTGCCTGTCTGTTAATCCAAATTTTTCCATAAGGCCTTTATGAGCTGCACTCGCATTTTCAGACTTTTTGATTAATTCAACAATCTTATCAATATTCTTTAAAGCAATAAGCAATCCAAGAACAATTTCCAATCTGTCTTCTGCTTTCTTTAATTCAAATTTTGTTCTGTTTCTTACTGTTAATTGCCTGTATTTTACATACTCTTCAATTACCTGCTTTAAGTTTAAAACTCTTGGCTGCTTGTCTACAAGCGCAAGAACATTTGCATCAAAATTATCCTGCAGTCTCGTAAGCTTAAACAATTTATTTAAAGTATACTTTGGCTCAACCCCTTTTTTCAGCTCAATTACAATTCTTACTTTGCCTCTTGCAGACTCATCTCTTAAATCAGAAACATCAAGCAATTTTTTTTCAGTCACAAGCCTTGCGATATTTTTAACAAGGTCTGACTTATTAACCATATAAGGAATTTCAGTCACAACAATAGAAGATTTTCCTTTTTTGTCTTCTTCAATTGAAGTTCTTGCCCTTATGATTATTTTGCCTTTTCCAGTCATATACATGTCTTTAATCCCGCTACCGGTGATTATTCCGCCTGTTGGAAAATCAGGTCCTTTAACAACTTCTGCAAGCTCTTCAACTGTAATGCTTGGCTTATTTATATATTCAACAACAGCATCACAAACTTCTGTTAAATTATGGGGGGGAATATTTGTTGCCATTCCAACTGCAATTCCTGTTGCGCCATTTAGCAATAAATTCGGCAGTTTTGCAGGCAATGTATCTGGTTCTTTTGTGGAGTTATCAAAGTTAGGAAGCATTTTAACAGTGTCCTTTTCAATGTCTACAAGAAGTTCCTCAGAAATTTTGCTTAATCGGCATTCAGTATATCTCATCGCTGCCTGAGGATCACCGTCGAGAGAGTTATGTACAAAAATCCCTGAAGCCAATGCAAAATTATGTGTATTATCAATTGTTAAATCATAAACATCTGCAAATTCATTTAGAAATTCAGTTTTAACAACCTTATGATTCCCATTCAGCTCGCATAAAATAAGATTTAAGTCATTATTGAAATATTTTTTAACTCCTAAGTTCCATGAGGTAAAGCTTTTTACGCCAAAAGCTTGCTTCCTTGCATTCTCATAATTTTCTTCATTTATAACAAGGTTATTATTTTTCAGATAATTACATATGCTGATAAACTTTCTCTTTCCAGTCAAATTAGTTAATCTTACTTTATTCGCAGCAACAATTTTTTCGTGAAATAATTCTTTATACTGTGGAATTTGCCACATTCTCTTCATGGTTATAGAAGCTGTCTTTCTGATTTCTTCAATAACTTCAGGATGTTCTCTAAGATATCTTTTATTATTCTCGCTTAAAGTAATCCTCATCTTCTCTCGGTATTCTGGCTTTTGCCAATTCTTCAAGTTTCTAAGCCTTAATCTTTCTGCATTAACTTTTCTATTTTTTTCATTACTCCAGAATTTCTTCCTGCCTTCTGCTAATTTATTTCTGTAATTTTCATCAGTTTTATGCTTTGTAGATGTAAAATCATAATGAGTTTTCCAATGCTCTTTCCATTGCATTCTTCTAACATTGTCAGGATTATTATTTAATTTATTAAAATCAATATGATGCCTGATTTTTCCGGCAGATTTCTGGTAAATATTATTTATCAAATTCCATTCATCAGATAAAACATGGGCAAAATCCCATTTATTTAATATTGGCTGGAAAATCATATTATAACCAACAGCATTCTTATTATCCTTTTTATTTGATAATTTAAAATAACAAGGCATTAAAGAATCTCCAGATTTCAAATCCTTTGCTTCCTTATAACTTCTATCTCTAAGCATAAATTTATGGTTTAATGTGCATTTTATTTCGCCACCATTATCCAAAACAACTTTCATTATTTCTGCATTTTCTTTTGTTCTTCTTGGATTTTTTATTTCAGCTATTTTTATAGTATCATTATTTACTGTAAAAGTAAAATTTCTTTTGCCTTGTTGATTTTCTTTAACTAAATCTAAAAAAGATAGTCTTCTTCCATCTGTGAGCTTAACTTGTGTATCTGCTGTGAAACAGCCAAAGTTACCTTGTCCATGAACAAGAGGATACCTCAATGAGAAGTCCTGTGCCATTCTTACAAGAGCATCATAAACAGCAATATCCCCGTGAGGATGATATTTACCTAAAACTTCACCAACAACAGCAGCAGATTTTTTAGTTGGCTTGCTTGCATCAAGGCCAATTGAATGCATTGCATAAAGTATTCTTCTATGTACCGGCTTTAATCCATCTTCAACAGCAGGCAATGCTCTCTGTACAATAACAGACATTGCATAGTCAATAAATGCCTTTTCCATTTCCTCGACAATTTCCGTCCCAACTACCCCGCTCTTCTCGTCAATTATGTCTTTCTTTCTTCTTTCCTTTTCTTCTATTTCAGCTTCCTCGTCTGCCTTGTTTTCGTCTTCTTCTGCCATTTTTTATTTCTTGATTTCCTCCAGATGTCCGCTTAGATTGATATATTTATCTGCAATTCTTTTCTTTTTTTCTTTTTGTGCCATTTTAAATATCAATCTCCGCCTCCTTTGACTTTTCTGTAATAAACCACCTTCGGGCTTCAACATCGTCGCCCATTAATTTGGAAAATGTTTCATCTGCTTTGACAGCATCTTCAATCATTACCTTCTTAAGCATTCTTGTCTTAGGATTCATTGTTGTTTCCCAAAGCTGTTCTGGATTCATTTCTCCAAGGCCTTTAAATCTCTGCACATTAGCATTTGAATCAACTTTATCAAGAAATTTCTTAAGCTCTTCGTCAGAATAAACATAATGGTCTACTTTTTTCCTAATTTTATATAATGGTGGAACTGCAATGTAAACATTTCCATTTTCAATCAGCTTTGGCATGAACCTGAAGAAAAATGTCAGCAACAAAGTCTTGATATGAGCACCATCAACATCGGCATCAGTGTTATGGCAACATAATCCTCCAAACCCTGCAATAAAATTCTCATCATCCTGCACTGAAAAATCATATACATATGGCGTACTGCAATTAACTTCGTCGGTGCCTTTCACTTTCAAGCCCACTAAGTCATCAGATATAGACAAAAATTTTTTATTTATAGAATGAAATTCAGAATTCAATTTTTCCTTGAAATAAAAAGCATTTCTATGCTCTTTCCAGACCTCCTCTAAATAACGAATGTCTTCTTTTGAAGTCACAGATACAGTATAAACTCTATTTTTAGAAATTATCTTTTCATTAAAAGAAGGTCCTCTCTCACTAACAGAAGCGATTATATTGTGAGACATTAACAAGTAAGCAATTTGATTTGCAAGGTCTTTTGAAACTGTAGTAAAAGAAAGATTGCTTCTGCTAATTGTGCCATCACCTAAAAAATAATATTTCAAGAATTCCAGCTGTAATTTTTTGCTGACATTAAATATTATATCAGGCATTTTCTTATTAAATGAAGTATATTCTTTAATTCCAAATAATATATTCCAAACATTTGCCGCAACAGAATTTACAAGTTTTAATTCAGAGCATGTAGGCCTATTTTTATAAAAAGAATGTTTTGCTTCAATTCCAAAAACATTTCTAAAACTTTCTTTAAGCTTTTCAATAAGGTATGTATCATTATTTCCTATTGCTAGGCTGATTCCATTTCTTATCGAACAAGACCCTTCTGCAACCCAGAATCCAAGAAGTTTCATAAGATTTTCATCTATCTGAATAAACCGGTTTATGCCTCTTTCACCATAATGCTCTGCGCATATTCTTACATCATTCCCAATAATATCCAAATCCCATTCCTCAAGCTCATAAACATTAACATAATCTTTCACTTTATTCCTGCCAGAATTATTATAATATTGATTCCATATGTGGTCTAAGCATGAATCAACAATTTGTACTTGAGATAAAGCCCCACCTTTGTCCATGCCTAAAAAAGTTACATAATTTTCAAAATTAGAAAAAGTAGGATTTGAAATGCCTTTCTCCCAAGAATAATAAACACACGGCTGTTTAATGCCCAACTTATTGCAGATTTCTTTTTGAGATAATTTCATTTCTTTTCTCTTTTTTTCTATCTCTTTTCTCAACACTTCAGGAATTAACACTCTTTTCCCTGTAAGATTTTCATTGCCCTTATAACTCTTCCGGATTTTATATTTAAAAAATTCTTCAATGGATTTACCGCGTATATAAATATTGTTCCCTAAATGTTTTTTATACTTTACTAATAATCTAAGAATATCAATAGAAGGCAAAGGATTGCAGTTATATAATGGGATATTTTTTGGAGCAACAATTATATCTCCTTCTGTAATTTCATTTCCTTTCTTTAGTTTAATTTTATCATCTTCATAAACAAAAATACTATGGGAAGAAGTTACTTTTACATTTCTTCCATAAGAAGTTTTAATTTCATACATTTTTTCATCAATAGGATGTTTTATTACAGACTTAATTGCCTTAAATTGCGTTCTTTGAGTTTTAAGATTAAAACAAAGTACTTTATATTGCATAGGATTAGTTTTATTCTCAATTAAGCTATCAATAAATTGTCCAACCTTTACAAAACTAATTTGCCCGTTTGGCAACTGCACAAAGGTAGCTTCTTCTCCATCTACACTCATGATTATTACCTTTGAATATCTTAATTTATCCGCTTCAAAATTATCATTTGTTCCTGTTCCGATTGCAGTAATCAAATTTGCAATTTCTTCATTTGACAAAACCTTAACAGGATTTGCTTTTTCAACATTCAATATTTTTCCCTTAAGAGGCAATATTGCCTGAAATTCTTTGTTCCTCGCCTGCTTTGCACTATTATGCACAAATATCCCTGATGCCAATGCAAAATTATGAGTATTCGAAACTTCAATATCATAAACATCAATTTTCTTATTTAATCTTTCAGTCTTTATTATTTTATGATTGTAACTCACTTGCGGAATTAAATTTTCATTAACTCTACATCTATTCTCGATAACAGTAAATAATATTTTATGAAAAGGCATTAATGAATCATCTTTAGCAAGATCTTTTGCTTCTTTAAACGAGCCATTACGAAGCATAAATCTATGGTCTGGAGTGCAGATAATTTCTTCTCCATTATCAAGAACAACTTTAATCACTTCAGCATCTTTTTTAGTAATTCTGGGACTTTCTATCTTTTCAATTCCAACATAGCCATCATTTTTAATTGTATAACAGAAATTCTGCTTTCCAGATTCAGCTTCTTTAATTAACTCTTCGAACGATAAATTCCTTCCATCAGCAAGAACAATCTCTGTATTTCCTGCAAAACAGCCGCCAGCAGATTCTCCCTCAACAATATATAATTCAGTTTCTTCATTGCTCTTCTTTGAGCAATCTGCTAATTTTCCTGGCAATCCCCCTAAACTAAATGCATTTTTTCTTCTTACAAGTTCTTTTGCTTTCTTGGCAGCATTCCTTGCTTTCTGCGATTCCATTGCCTTTGCAACAATTCTCTTTGCAATTGGTGGATTTTCTTCAAAAAATTCAGTAAGAGCAGCCATGCAAACTCCGTCTACAATTCCTTTTAATTCACTGTTTCCTAATTTTGTTTTAGTCTGCCCCTCAAATTGCGGTTCTGGCACCTTTACAGAAATAATTGCAGTCAAACCCTCACGAACATCATCACCAGTTAAATTTTCATCTTTAATCAGCTTGTTTTTATTTGCATAATCATTAATTGCTCTTGTCAATGCAGTCTTAAACCCAGCAACATGTGTCCCGCCTTCAACAGTATTAATTGTATTTACAAAACTTAAAACATTTTCCTGATATCCTGAATTATACTGCACAGAGCATTCAACATAAACTTTTTGCTCTTCTTTTATAAAATAAATTGGCTTGTGCAATGGCTCTTTTGTTTTGTTTACCCATTTTACAAATTCAATCAAGCCGCCTTCATAAAAGAAAGTTTCTTTATTATGGGTTGTTTCATCTTTAAGATTTATTTTAAGGCCTTTGTTCAGAAATGCAATTTCTCTAAATCTTGTTTCAAGAACAGTGTAATCAAATTTTGTTATTGAAAAAATTGTTTCATCAGGCCAGAAAGTAACTTCTGTTCCAGTATCATTTTTCTCGCAGTCACCAATTACTTTCAAATCAGTTGCAGGCTTTCCAATCTTATAATCCTGCCTATAAATTTTTCCGCCTTTTTTTACAGTAACTCTCATTAATTTTGAAAGAGCAGCAACAACACTAATACCGACACCATGCAATCCGCCTGAAACAGCATAGCTTCCTTTGTCGAACTTTCCGCCAGCATGTAATTTAGTTACAACAATCTCAATTGCAGGTCTTTTGTAAACAGGATGCATTTCAACAGGAATGCCTCTCCCATTGTCAGTAACCGTGACACTTCCATCCTTATTAATAAAAACTTCAATAGTATCACAGTAATTAGCCATTGCTTCATCAACAGAGTTGTCAACAAGCTCATAAACAAGATGATGTAAGCCCTGCTTGCCAGTACTTCCAATATACATGGCAGGCCTTAATCTTACACCCTCAAGACCTTCCAAAACCTTGATTTTTTCTGCAGAATATTCGTTTTTAGTATCTTTTTCAGCCATATTTTTCTCTCTTTGCAATTAAAAAAATGTCTGCTTATTTAAAAACCTTTCTAACGCCATTTTATTTTATCGTCGATAAAATCTAATATTTTTCAAAAGAATTATTTTTTCTTCTCAATAGCTTCTTTTGCTCTTGCTTTTTCTCGTGTAACATGGAATGCTTCAGTCCACTTTATCTTCTTCTTATCTCTTTTTAAATGCAATACATTTTTTCTGCATTTTCCAGAACAAAAATAGCTTATACTGCCGTCATTATTAATCAGATGAACGCCTTTATGAGAACTTCCTTCTTTACCGCAAAAAATACATTTTACCATTAGATTGTTCTCCCTGTCTGGCTTCCCTTAATTTTTCTTGCCTCAATCTCGGTCTCCCTTAATGTTAGTAAATCACCAATTCTAACAGAACCTTTTACATTTCTTCTCATAGTCCTGCCTTCATTTCTTCCAGAGAGAATTTTAACTCTAACCTGAGTAACCTCTCCTCTTGCTCCTGTTCTGCCAATCAACTCTTCAACAAGGGCATTAACAGGTTCTTCAGTGCTAAGCCTGCCCATAGTAGCTGATCCGCCGCTTGAAGCAGTAGTTTTATCTTTTATTCTCTCTTGTTTTGCCATTTTTTATTATTTTTTATTAGATTTAATTTGTGCAGCAATATCTTTTTCAGCTTCACCAGCATCAATTATAGCAACAGCAGATGCATTAACACCAAGTCCAATTGCAAGTCCAAGCTTTTGCTTTGAATCAACCTCAACACAAGGAATTCCTTTTTCTTTGCAAATTATTGGAAGATGAGCAACTATTTCTTTAGGCTCGACATCAGCTGCATAAACAACCAGCTTTGCCACGCCTCTTTCTATGGCTTTTGTAACCTCATTGGTTCCTTTATCAACTTTTCCGGTTTTTTTTGCTTTTTCAACAATATTATAGAAGTCCATTTTGGCCTCCGTTACTTAAACCTCATAGGTTAATTATAACTCAAATTCTGGCTTTATAAATCTTTTTGAGAGATATGAATTAGGATATCAGAGTATAGCCCTCGGCTCGTATTTTGCATCTTTAGCATATTTTTGCAAAAGCCCTGAAGCATCTTCAACTACAGCTGCAATTTGTTCGTATGCATTTCCTATAAAATGTCTCTTATCATTGAATATTTTTTCAATATCTTCTCTTGTTATGCCTGCATTTACAAATACAGATTCAGTTGCAAGCAAGTCAGGGAGATTATTTTGCAATGAACCTTGATTTTTCATTCTTGTTGCTTCAGCAATTGCATTACGTTTTATAGCTTCATGAGCATCTTCTCTTCCAACTCCTTTTTGAACAGCTTTTTGCAAAAGTTCTGTTGTTGCCATAAAAGGAAGATATTTATCAAGTTCGCGAATAATTTCTTCCCCATAAACATGCATATTATTCAATACAGTTAATGTAGTCTCGCATAATCCATCTACAGCATAAAAAGCATCAGGAATTATAACTCTTCTGATAACTGAGCATGAAACATCACCTTCTTGCCATTGGTCTCCAGAAATTCGCGAACTTCCATCAGAATACATTTTAAGCAATTCAGCAAGCCCGCATATCCTTTCACAACTCCTTGTATTCATCTTATAAGGCATTGCACTGCTTCCTGTTTGCCCTTCTTCAAATCCTTCATCAACAAGCCCAAATCCAGCCATTAGCCTCATTGTTTTTGCAAAATTTTCTGATGCTGATGAAATTTGTGCAATATGATTTAATAATTTATAATCCAAGGAACGCGGATAAACCTGCCCTGGAGAAAATAAAACTTTTTTAAACCCCAATTTACCTGCAACAACTTTTTCCAACGCCTCCACTTTTTTATTTTCTCCACCAAATAAAGTAAGCATATCAAATTGTGTTCCAACAGGCCCTTTTATTCCCCTTAATGGATAGTTCTCGAGAAAAAATTCAAAACTTCTTAAATTTAAAGCCAGCTCTTCTGCCCACATTGAAAATCTTCTGCCTAATAAAGTTGGTTGTGCAGGCTGGTTATGTGTTCTTGCAGTAATCACATGATTTGCATATTTCATTGAATTGTCAATCATGTGCCTTAAAACAGAAATATTTCTTCCAAAAATTATTCTTGCAACATTAAGAAATTGTATCTGCTCAACATTATCTGTCAGATCTCGCGAGGTCATGCCTATGTGCAAATACTGTCCTGCTCCTGCAGTCTGCACAAATGCCTCAATTTTTGCTTTAACATCATGTCTTGTTCTATGCTCAATTTCTTTTATTAATTTAAGGTCAACATTCAATTTGGCTTTTTCATATTTATCAATATCTTCAGCAGGAATATCCAAGCCAAGTTTGCTCTGTGCTTTCATAACAGCAATCCATAAATTCCTTTCAGCAATTATTTTTCCAGTTTCAGAAAAAATTTCATTTATCTCAGGTGTTGCATATCTCGCAGATAAAACATTTTCATTTGCCATTTCAAGCTTATTTATTGCTTCTTGTTTAAAAAGATTTATCAACAAAAATGTATCAATCAACAACCAACGTCTTCAACTTTGGCAAATCACAGAACTCAGTTGTATAATTATAAGCTCCAGCATTAAGAAAAACAATTTTATCTTCTGCTTTTGGATTTTTTAATTTTACTTTATATCTAAAGATATCATCTCTTGTTGGAGTGCATCCTTTAATCAAATAATATTCTCCATCTTTATCTTCATCCTTAAGCTCTCCTTCAACTTTTAGTCTTATATCAGTCAAAATTGAATCAAGTTGCGAATTATAAATCGAGCAATTAAGAATTATGTTATTGTCATAAATTTGTATTATTTCAGCAGTAAGATTTACACAAGGAGCAGCAATAAATCTTCCTGGCTCCAAATAAAGCTCAACTCCTTTTTCAGCAAGCCATGTCCGAACCTCTTTAATTCTTAAAAACACATAATCCAAAACTTCAGGTATATAATTTCTGTATTCAACAGGATATCCTCCTCCCAAATTTACAAATTTAATTACCTTCAAGCTTTCAGAAGATAAAGTGTCTTCAAGCTCTTTTTTTATTGTCCACTCGCTTGTATTCTGGCTTTTCCTATGAATATGAACTCCAAGACTTTTAATCCATTCATTGTTCTTCAATTTTGAAATAATTTCATTTACCTTATTACTCGACATGCCATAAACAAAATATTTCCCAGTATGAATTCTATTTTCCTTGAATTTCATCCGCAATGCAAGATTAATTCTTTCTTTTATTTTTTCAATGAAATCAAGCAGAACCTTCAAGTCAGCTTCATTATCAACAACAAAATTCCTGAGCCCTTTCCTGAAAATTTCTTTAAGCTCATCGAAATTCCATGCTTGTGAAAAAAACCATTTTTTCTCATCAGCAACATCAGAAATGCATTCAGCTTCTTTTAGATTATGAACACTAAAATCACTGTCAGTTGCCTTCAGAACTTGTGCAACATCTTTATTTGTTTTTATACTATAAGTTATTTTCACTCCAAGATTTTTCAGTAAATTATATTGTTCGAAAACTTTCTTTTTGCTTAAAATAAAATGTGCATCCATCTTATTTTACCTCTCGCTCTTCTTTTATTATTCCTTCTGTAATTAGATTTTCAAGAGAGGTAATCATTGCAAGAGGAAATGTAATTGAAACATCTCCTATAACAGTTGCAATATCAGAATCATCTTTAACTTTGCCCCATGATTTTGCTTCAAGAGTTGTTGCTCCAGACATGCTTCCAGAAGACTGATGTGCAGTTGTCATATAAACAGCATAATTAAATCCTCCATTTAGCAAACCAGAGAGAAGTGCATGATGCTTAGATATGCTTCCTCCAAGCGCAATTATTCCTTTTCTCTCATCATAATTTGAAACAAACACAATATTTGCAAAGTCTTTTACAACATCAAGCACAAAATCCTTGTGTTTTTGCTGAAAAATAAACAAATGAAATCCTATTGCCCCATCTGTAATTCCCGGACAGAAGATTGGGACCTTGTGTTTTGCAGCTTGGTAAAGAATTGAGTTTTCATCTTTCAACTCAAGCCCAATTTCACGAAGAAAATTAGAAACAGGCCATCTTGGCTCTTTTTTGTATAATTTTTCAAGAATCTCATTCATCCAATCCTCAAATTTCATATAAGATTCTGTTCTAATTATCAAATTTCCAACCCTATTTTCCCCTTCCTGATGCAGTTTAACATCGTCAGCATGAAAATTTCTTATTTCAAATTTTTCGCCAAAAGCTTTCATAATATCCTCTTCGACAGCGCCTGCGGTTGTAACAATCACATCAGCCATTCCCAATTTAATGACTTGTGCAAAAAATCCTCTCAATCCTGAAGTGACCATATTCGAAGTAAAGCTCAAGTAAATTTTTGCTTTGTCTCTTTTCATCTTTTCAAATACTTCAGATGCATTTTTCAGCTCAATAGACTGAAATCCAACACTCCCAAGCTCCTCTACAAAAGTCTTGACATCCATGCCTTTTTTCCATTTAAAATCTTTTACAAATGCCATTTTAGAATAAATAACAGAAACTTGCCTCTATTTATGAGCTTCTGTCAAAAGCGTTTTTGAAAATTCCAATGAACATAAAATTAAAGATAAAATAACCTTTATAAATTTAACCAGTTTAATAATACTGTGATAATCATAAAAGTGCCTGGAGTAAATGGTCTTGGAAAAACAGCCGGTACAAAAAGCTCGCCAGACCTGATTGTTTCAAATCTTAATATAAAAAAATCATATATTAAAGAAATACTGTTGGATAATTCAAATCTGGTTGAGCAGGAAAAAGAAATTTTTAATGAAATGCTTAGTAACATAAAAAAACCAGGCAAGCTAATGGTTATTGGAGGAGACCACAGTATTAGTTACCCAATTGGCAAAGCATTTCTGCAGTCAAAGATGAAAAATCCTGCTCTAATTATCTTTGATGCCCATCCGGATTGTATGCCTCCAATGGAAAATCCAACCCATGAAGAATGGCTAAGAGCTTTAATCAAGCATAAGTTTCCTGCAGATAATATTTTATTAATTGGCACAAGAAAAATAGAGCCTGAAGAAAAATTATATCTAGAGAAAAATCAAATAAAAATAGTTTCAATAGACGAGATAAAAAAGGATACTAATAGAATAATTCAAAAAATAAAAGAATTTTCAGAGAATAAAACTGTATATATATCATTTGATATAGATGTCCTTTGCCATTCTATAGCTCCAGCAACAAGCTACCCTGAAAATAAGGGTATTAATCTAAAAGAAGCAATTGAAATTTTTAAAGCCCTAAAAAAAATTAATTGGAAAATTTTTGACATTGTTGAAATTAATGCAGAAAAACCTGGCTTGAAAGAAACAATCAAAACTGTATTAATCTTGCTCAAAATAATCATATAAAACAGTACCTATTGCCGAATAAATTCATTTTTCCAAAATATCATCAATCTCTTCCTCTTTCCATCCATTTTTTATCAGCATTTCTTTGATTTCTTTGTTTGAATACCCCCTCATTCTTGCTTTAACTATAAATTCTTTTATTTTCAAATCCATATCTTTTTTCTGCTTTTTTGCATTTTTGTTTCTGGCTATAACAATAGCTATTCCAGAAATAATGGCTAAAGTCAACAAAATAAAAATAAGCATTAAGTAAATCCAATTAACATCTGGTTGTTCTCCTTTATTATATGAATCTAAACCATTACCAGTCAATAAATCATCTGTATCTGTGCTTACTGAACAATTTCTTGTCTGTTCAGCAGGCTTTCCAGTATTATTATTGCAGTTTCTCAAATCAGTACAATTATATCTCTGAACTCCATTTATACATTCACTCCAATTACAACTCCAATTAGAGACGCATGATGCCCCGCCTCCTCCGCCTCCTCCGCCGCCATTTCCTCCACCAGCAGGATTAGAGCAAGCAGAAGCATCAATCTTGCATGAAGAACAAGATAATGAGCCCTGGGAAAATCCTCTTTTTGCACAGCTGTCTCCATTAAAATTAGTGCCCTCACATTCCTCATTACAATCAATATTTCCATTTCCGCATAACTTATCTTCATAAGCAGTTAAAATTAAATTCAATTCAGTCAAGCCTTCATTTTCAAAAATAAAACTTTTTGAATACAAGCCAGAAACATAAAACTTTATTTCGTCTCCATTCTTGCCATCACTAACAAAAAACAATTCAGCAAGCCCATAGCTTCCATTAGGGCTTTTATAACTGCCAACAGGGTTATTATTTATATAGGCATCCATGCAGGCATTTTTAATCAAATTCCCATTATTATCTTTAATCTCCCCATAAAACTGGTGGAAAGTTGGCACTTGAGCAAATGCCAAAGTCGTAAAAAATACTATCAAAATAAAAATAAATATCTTTTTCATCCGAATATTTTCCTCCATATTGTTTTAAAAAATCCTTCATCTTCTTCAGGAGAAAATGCAGGAATTATATTTATTTCTTTTTCTTCATCAGAATAAACCCAAAAGCCCTCATCTAATTTTAGCTCTCTTTCATTGTCAACTTCTTTAAATTCATTATTTTCAAATACATACAACCTATACCTTTGCGTTCCAAGTATAAGTCCCGCTTTAGTTTGAACAGAAAATGTTCCAATCAAGTTCCATCCCTTCTTCAATTTAATAGACGGCAATTCAAGATTCTCTGCTCTTTTCACACCATTTAAAGTAATCTTTAATTCCTCTGGAGCTGCATTGCTTTTTGCAATAACAACGTATCCCTTGCCAGGCTCAAGCACATCAAGATTGCTCAATTTTTTGAGATTTTCATCAAAATAATGGATTTTCCATCCATTGTCATAAGTATAAACTTTCACAAGCTTGTCTTTTATGCTTCCAAAAATTGCATCAACAGACATGTCATCAGCTATAAGGGGAATGCTTATTACATTTTTTCCTGGCTTAAGCAATATTTCTGCACTTTCTCTTTCCATTTGCTCTTTTGCTATTAATCTTACCTTTAGCATATCAAGCATTTCCGTACTCGAATCATAAATTTTCCCACCAGTTTCAATTTTAAAATAATATTCAGGATTTCCTTTTTCATCTTCTGTCCATTTAGCAATCCATTCAATTCTGCTTGAAAAAGGAATATTCTCTAAAATTAAAATCTCATCATCTGGATTAAGCAACAGAGGGATTTCCCCATCTTGCTCATAAATCCCAAGATTAATCATCTTATTCTCGCAATTTTCTCCATTAATTTCCATAAAAACTGCTCTGTCTGTATCTACCTCCTGCATTGTCCAATGCAATCCATCAATGTAACATATGTCATCAAGAATATCAATCTCTTTAAGGGCAGTATTATCCTCTGAATTTTCATCTTCAAGAACTTCAACTCTTGCCCTTAAGTTAAACCTACCAATTTCAGAAATAATAATATTTTTATTTATTGTAATTTTCTCTCCTACTTTAATCTCGGCAATGTTCCCGGATGCAAGCTCAATAAAACTTCCACCTTTTTCATATTCAATATAATAATTTATAGAAGTTAAATCCTGATTGCCTCTATTTTCTATATCAAAAGAAATTTCCTTTTCTTTCCCGATTATTACTCTGCCAGAATATCTAATTTGCGAAACTTTTGCGTCTTTAAATTGCCTTTCAATATGCATGCAAGTGCAGTCAGCAAGGCAGGTATCAAATGTCCCTGAATTTCCATCATCACATTCCTCTTGAACAGCACATTCTGCATTGCATCTTGTTTTGTCACATGAATGAAAAATATTATTAGCCTGGGAGCTTGTAATGCATGAATCTATATCTTTATCACAGACAGATGTAAATGACTGGGCATAATCCCATGTTAAAGGGTTGTTATCAGGATTATTTGTGCATGTTGCAATTTCAGGGAGACTGTTTGATGAGCAGTCTACAGGATTTCCAGATATGCATTCTCCATTCTCACACCTCTCCGTACCATTGCAAAACAAGCCATCGCTGCAGTCTAAATTCGAAATGCATAATCCATTAGAAGGTTCTGCTAATTGCCATCTAAGTTTAGGATAACCACTGCCATCAGGTTGAGGAATAAACCAAATTAAATTGAAATCCCATTCCTCAAAAGTATTCTGCTTTTTCATCTCATCTGTTGTTCTGCCTTCGCCAATTGAGCCTGTTGTTTGGTCAGATTCCTCAATGTCCCAATATGAAAAAACAGCACGGTCCCCAATATTTTTATTGCCCAAAAATCCACCAATATTTTCTGTTCCACTAACTTGGCCCTTAGAATAAGAATTATAAACTAATGTCTTGGCTGTGCTGCTCATAGTTTTACTGTTTCCTATGAACCCTCCAACATTTTCTTTGCCTTTAACATTTGCTTGACTATATGAATTTTCAATATTCAAGTAATAAGGTTCCCTTGCTCCGCTGATTCCATAAAATGGATACGACTCGCCAATAAACCCACCTACATCGCTCTCTCCATTAACCTCTCCATATGAAACTGAATTTTTTATCTTGGAATTTGTAGCTTTAAATTGTCCGACAAGCCCGCCTATATGCAGAACACCATTAATATTACCATTTGAACCTGAATTTTCAATTATACTATCATGAACATAAAACCCTCCTACTAACCCTCCAACATTTTCTTTGCCTTTAACATCGCCTGAATAAAAAGAATTATAAATATCCCCCCCCATGAATGCTCCAGCAAGCCCTCCAATTTGGCTACCAGCATTATTAAGACCATTAACACTGCCTGTTGCAGATGAATTTATGATATCTGAAAAACTTTCACCGACAAGCCCCCCTAT
>CAYIRC010000011.1:13962-27035 GCA_964365855.1 Candidatus Woesearchaeota archaeon | reverse complement strand
GAAAATCTGCACTGTAGACTCCACAATGAATTGTGGAGATTTTAACGTGTATTAATAATAAATAAATGAAAAAGAAATATATAAATTTAATTTAAGTTTTTATTTCTTCTTCTTCTTTTTTCTGCCGCCTCTAGACATTTTAGCTTCGCAAATATTGCCTTTACCGTCTATATAGTACAGGTGTCCTGGCTTTCTTGTGACAGCATTTTTAACAATTACTACTCCCATTTTCACCTCCTTTTAACTAATATTAATAATATTTATCTCATTGTCTATTTAAAGTTTTCCTTTATCGACGAATAATTTAATCAAATTCATATTTAAGTTATTTAAAGGAATTTCAATCAATTTTTTAAATGGTTTTTCAGGAATTATCTTAAAACAAAAAGGTTTTACAATTCTAAATTCAATAACCTTATTGTTTTTATCAAGCCAGATTGCTAAAAAAGGAAAGAATACAAAATAAGAATGGATTGCATTTCTGGCATTATTTTCAAATTCAAATAATAAATTTTTTGTATTGAGAGTTTTGCACATCAATCCGGTTACCATTCCAACGCATGAAACTTTTTTCACATTAATTTTAATTCTCTTTTTTTTAAAAGAAATATTCATCTTAATTAAAACCAAAAACCTTTTTTAAATGTATCACCATTTGACTTTAAACTTCTGAATTTTTTATGCAAAATTTCAATATTGTGATTGCATACATGATCATGATGCCTGAATCCCCCGCCAAAGGTTTTTGGAATATGCATAAGCTCATGTATTATTACTCTGTCCTGCTCATCTCGGCTCATTCTTTCAAATCTTTCAAGAAATTCAATTGTATAAAATGCTTTTGTTTTCATTCCTTTTTGCATAACCTTCCCAAGTGTATGGCATCTTGCAATTACACCTCTTGTAGACGAGCCAAAACTTCGCAGGCACTCCAGCCTTTCAATGTCAATATAATCCATTCCAAGCAATTTAACAGCTTCAATAGCCCTTTCCTTCAAATCCATAGCATATTCATATTTCATTCGATAAAAAGAGAAATAACTTATATAAATTTAACTTAATATCAAAAAAACTCTGATGAGTTTGTGAGTTTTTTGGATGCAAGAAAATTCTCAAAAAGAATTTTCTGCACAGAAAATCTTTGATTTTCTTGTGCTCAAGATGCATCGTCAAGCATCTTGACATGTTCCAATTTCAATAACTTTTTTTCTTGCCCTGAACTATATAAAAACTTAAAAACCTGAAGAAATCAACAAATATATGAGACAAATCTTCGGCTGGGAATCAGACTCTAAAAAAGTTTCAGCTTCTTCAAGAAAAGAGTCTCCAAAAGTCCTTTTTGTTGGCTCAAAAGGCGGCGGGCACATAGTTTTTAGAAGATTATTACTGAGAGAAGTAAATATTGTACAAGTGTTGCAAGAAGGAACTGAACTTTCTGAATCTGCGTGCGCAAATAAAATCCCATATAAATCAATTGAACATGGAAAAGAGATAGTACCTTTTTTAAGAGGAGTTGATTTTACTGTCTTTGCATATACAGGATGCATAGTTCCTAAAGAAACATTCAAAAGATATCAAGGCAGGCTAATAGGAGTTCATGCCTCAGATTTGCCTAAATTTCGCGGCCCGTATCCAATTCAAAATGCATTAGTTCAAGGGGAAAATAAACTAAGAATAGTAACATTTCTTCTTGAAGAAAAAGTTGATGAAGGACCAGTTCTATTAAGATCAGATCAATGTCAGGTTCATCAAAATAGGTCTTTTGAAAATTTCCAGACAGATATTGCATATGTAGCCGGGGAATTATTAGCAAGAACTTTATTTAAAATAAAAACAATTAAGCCAAAAAAGCAAAAAGGAATGCCAACATACGCACCAGAATTAACAAGAGAAGATTTTTTTATTAATTGGCCACAGCATCCGGCAAGGCAAATAGCATTAATGGCTTATCCAAATCAGAGAGAAGTTTACGCTCGTCTTAAAGGAAAAGAAGTGACTCTTGAAAATCCCCAAGTATCCGAGTTAGGCTTCTTTGGAAATTATGAAACCGGAACAGTCTTAACAACTGGTAAAGGCTATCATATAAAAACTCTCGACGGAATTTTATATGTAGATTCTATTAGAACTCCTGATGGCGGTTCAATTAGATTGGGAAAATCACCTGTACTTGAATAAATAAATCTTATAAAAACTAATTATCAAGAATCTCAATAATCTTCTTTCTCGAGCTGGGATTTTTTATTTTAACCTGCTTGACATTAACTCCAAACTCCTTTGCAAGCAAATTAGTTAATCTTTGATTAGCTTTGCCATCTTTAGGTTTAGCTTTCACCCAAGCATTATATTCATTTTCAGAAATTTTATCAATTTTATCTTTAGATGCATTTGGCTTTACTTTAACATGAATTATCATTTTGTCATTATCTCCAAGCCGTCCATATGCTTAAGCAAATAATCTTTTCCAACTGCTTTTTTTGTCTTGATATCAATTGCCTTGACAAAGTTATTCCCAATATCAGTATGAAGTCTATAAGCAAAATCCAAGGCAGTAGAGCCTTTTTTCATTAAAAAGCAATCAGGCAGAACATTCCCCTTGCTGTCAGTCATTTTAGCTCCTGCCGGGAAAATCGCAATCATTTCAAGAATATCAAATACAACCTTATTCATAATTTCCTGAACCCCTGTATTTCCGTATTCATCAAGAATTTTCTTAATATCTTCAAGAGCCTGATTTTGCTTCTCGCTTGCCTGTCCCTTAATTATAAATTTGCTGTCTCCTGGAATATAATCAATTAAGCCGACTTTATCAGCCTGCCTCAAGCTTAATTCACCATCTGCAAAGCACGGAATAATCAGATAATCAAACTCTTTTTTCAATTTCTCATAATTGTTCTTCCCATTAGGCCTGTCAATCTTATTTGCAGCAATAATCATTGGCTTGGTATACTTCCTCAATGCTCTTGCGAAATTAGCCAAATCACTATCAGTCCATAAACTCGGTCTCTCAACATTAAGACTAGACTTTAATAAAACATGTTTAACATCTTCCATTGTAACTTTTAATCCGGAAAACTGTTTTGCAACAGCATCAGCAAAATTCTTTCTTTGCATCTCAACAGTTCTGGCAAACCCTGCCCAGACTTTTTTCAAAATGCCTAAATACCACAAATCCAATTCCTTTTCAATTATCTTAATATCATCGGCAGAATTATAATTTTCAGCAGGCTTGCCTTCCCCGTTTGTCTCCCCGCTCACATCAACAACATGAATAAATGCATCAGCTCCTGCTAGGTCATCCAAAAACTGATTCCCCAGACCTTTTCCCTCTGAAGCCCCTTCAACAAGTCCTGCAACATCCATTAATTCAAACGGTACAAATCTCAATCCATTCTTAACATACCCCTCTCGCGGATTAGAAACTTTCCCAAATTCAGCAGCCAAATCTTTTATCTTGACAAAACCCATTCCGTGATTTGGCTTGATAGTTGCAAACGGATAATTTGCAATAAGAACATCCATCAGCGTTGCGGCTTTAAAAAACGTAGATTTTCCTGTGTTTGGTCTTCCAACAATCCCAATTAACATGAATTTTCAAGAAAAGTGTGCTTTAAATAAATATCCAAAGAATTAAAAATAAAAAATAATAATCATTTCTATGGGAAACCCAATAATATTCTTTTTTGGTATAATTTTAATTTTATTTGGAATCTTAACTCTGATTTTCCCAAATGTTCTTGCTCCAGTTCACAAAGCACAATATAATACAACAGCATCAAGAGTGCTTTTTGGAAAAAAACATAATAAATATTTCAGAAAAAAATCATCTTATATTGGGAGAATATTAATTCTTGCAGGAATTGTATTTCTTGTTGTTTCTTATCTTTTTTAATAAGTTTACCTCATTCTTCTGTATTTTTTATACACACTCTTCTTTTCATTAAAAGAGTCGTAATCCATATGCACTGCTTCATCTGCTTTAAAGACTGGTTTTTTCCCATAAACAATAAGCCCCCAATTAACAAGTCTTTTGCTCTTGCCATTAATATAATACTGGTCATGCCATCTTTCTTTAAGCTCATCGAAAGTTAAAAAAGTACGGAAGATAGAAGCAGGGTCGTCGAAGTAAATTCTCTTATTATCATAACCAATAGGAACAACATAGTGCCCTGCACTCCATTCATTTTTCCAGTTTTTAACCTTCTTTCTCCACGCTTGCAAAGCAATTACAACAGGCTTTCCATCTTTAATGCATTTTTTTAAAAAAGTTATATTTAATTTGCCTTCCTTGCACTTCAGTCCAAACATTCTGGCAACTTTTTTCAGACCAGTTATGGAAGTTCCTGACTTACAGTTTGTTTTAGCAAGTTTCATTACTTCTGATTCAGAAACATCAAACCCATAGTAAGCAAGCACAGATTCCATTATATTCGCCCCGCAGTCATAACTATAACACTGCCTATATTCTGGGAAGCTATATTTTATCATCTCTTTCCTTAAAATAAGCTTATGGATACTTATTAATCTTTATCTCCATGCACAACAACTTCCTTAACTTTTAAGCCGTATTTCTTTTCAAGTTCCTTAGCTTCTTTTCTAATTACACTAGCCCAATTATCATAATTCTCAATTGCATATTCAAAGTCTTTTACTTTATCAGGAAATTTATTACGAATTACAGAAAGAAGCCTGTCAAGCACGGTTTTTCTTATAATCACAAAACCCTGAAGGGTTTGTCGTGGTTTTGTGAGAACCGGGAAAATCTGCACTGTAGACTCCACAATGAATTGTGGAGATTTTAACGTATATTAAGAAGTTCAACCCAAACAGCTTTTCCATCAATAATAAGATTCCTCTTGACTAATCTTCCTTCTTTAGTCCTTATCTGCGGCTCATGGAGGTTATTGTATCTCCTGGAAAATACAGGCTTGGAACTGTTTCTGGCTTAAAATATAAATCTTCTCCTGGTTCTAAGATATGCCCTAAAGTTCTCGACCATCTTTCTTGTATCTGTCTATATTCTGCTTCTGTATACATATAAAAGTAATAAACCTTAATCTTTAAATATCTTCTAAGATTGAAATTTTTGGCTGATCCCATAGCTCAGCCTGGTTAGAGCACCGCTCTTATAAGAGTATGCTTCGTTAGAAGTATATCATCATTTCCTGTTTAAGGAAAGTTGATTGTTAAGGAAACTACATTTCCTTACCTAAGAAAGGCGGGGGTCCTGAGTTCAAATCTCAGTGGGATCATTTATCTTGTAAATACATTTTTAAAGATAAATTTCTTTAGTAAAATATCAAAAGGAGGTGGAAATGGCAAAAAATAGAAAAACTTCACGTGCTTCACGAATGGCATCTGCAAGAGCAGTAGAAGCTAAAGATACAAAAAAGCCAACAATAACTCTAGCAATCATAGCTTTATTGCTTAACCTGTTAATTCTTCCAGGTTTAGGAAGCTTAATAGCAGGAAAGACAAGGCAGGGCCTTTGGCAAGTTATTCTAACCGTCATAGGATTAATCCTTATGATAATTATAATTGGTATACCAATTATTCTTGTAGCATGGATTTGGGGAATAATAACTGGAGCTAACTTAATCAAAGAAGCACAGAAATAAATCTACATTAATTTTTATTATTTATTTTTACTATCAAAAAGTCCTTGAGTTTTTGTTTTGGACTTTTGGATACAAGAAAATTCTTGTTGAATTGAGAATTTTCTGCACAGAAAATCATGATTTTCTTGTGTTCAAGATGCTACTCCACACTAAAGTGTGGATTTTTCGTCAAGCATTTTGACATAAAATTATTTTTTGCATAAAGCAAGAGCATAGGATGAATCTGGAGAAACAAACATTCTAACGTCTCCAAAATACATCTTAAGATAGCTCATAAAGTCGTCTTTATTGTACTTATAAGAAACTGCTACTATAATTTGGTCGCCTTTATTAAAAATAACAGATTTATCTAAGAAAGAAATTTTGCACTCATTTTTTAAAGTATAATATATTTCAACTCTTGAATTATTAAATCTTACTCCAAACTCAACATCTGTTTCATTAAGCCCAAGCTGTTTTATTATTTTTATTAAAAATTGGTTGTTAAATTCATCATTATACGATTTTAACATTTCTTCTATCTTGCTGTTATCAAGTCCATTTCCAATAAGCAGCATATCTCCATCAGTCATGCTCATTCTAATTTCATAGAGCAGCTCATTAATTTCAAAGTTGCCAAGAGTATTTCCTAATAAAAGATTTAAGTTCTTTGTAAATTCTTCCTGCCTTAAAAGCAGAGAAATATTTTCTAAGTTTTCAAAGTCAGAAATATTCCATTTTAATTCAACTATCTCGTCGGCATAAATATTTTTAATTCTATTAGAGGCTTTTTCTACCATATAACTGCTTATATCAATCGGGCAATATCGCAATTTAATTTTTTCTTTAAGCTGTTCAATAAAAATAATTGCTTTTTTCCCATCGCCACAACCAAGGTCAATAATATTTAATGGCTTTTTTCCTATTCCTTCTGTTATTTCTTTAATATGTTTGTTTATCAAATCAATTTCTTTCTGGATTACTTCTTTTTGATACCCCTCTGATTTTTCCAAATCCAAAAATGCTTGAGCCTGTTCAGGCGTCAAATACCAAAGTTTAGAGTCTGCTATATTCCAGACACGCGTATTGCCTTCTAAAGAATAGCCTCTCTTAATTAGCTCCTTAAATATTAGGTCATTTATTTTTGTTCCTTGTTTTGAAACAATTAATGAATTTTTTTTCATATTTATAAACTTTGCAAAACATTTAATGTTTTTATGCAATTTCACTAATTTCAGCCTTTTTATGTTTTTCCCTTCGACAATTTTCACTACACAATTATCACAAATAACACAACATTTAAAAGTAAAATTTTTCTGGTTATAGTCAAGGACGCTGATTTTTCATCATTTGCGCCTTGACTAGATAGGGAAAGATTTATGTCTTTCACTATAAATTTATTGCCCCGATAGTCTAGAGGCCAAGGACACTAGCCTTTCGCGCTTGTAACCCGGGTTCGAATCCCGGTCGGGGCACTTTTCTAATTTTCTGAATGCCCAAAGAAATCACACAACCGTATCCATTTCAGCAAGGGCATTATCCATTAATTAATTCTGTCAAGAGGGAATCATTTCAATTTGTTTTAGGAAGATTGTATTCTTATACAGCATTTTTCACACCTACTCAGTAAATAAAATTATCAGAAAGCCTTAAAAGCAATTTTTTCGAGTTTTTAATAGCTAAAATGGGAATAACAAAAACATTAGTAAAATTAGGGCTTGCAGTTTTTATAATTTGTACATCAGCTCAGGGAATTAAAGAGGGCTTGGAATCCAAGTTTGCAAAGAATTTGATTCAACAGTCTATTAATGGAAGAGAATATTCCTTGCAAATGAAAGGTCCTGAAAATATAGACTATACAAATGACATGGTTTCATATGGTGTGGCAGGTGCTTCAGTTTTGACAATTTATCTTTGTGGAAGACTTGCTGTTCCAAAGTTAAAATAAAAAGGGAATATCTTTTTAACCCCATATTCTCTCACCTGTTCATGGAAGTATTTAAAATTCTTCACAAAGATAAAAAAACTAAAGCGCGTGTCGGAGTAATAAATACTAAAAAAGGAAAAATAGAAACACCTTTCTTTATGCCTGTTGCCACAAAAGCAGGCGTCAAGCAAATTTCAAGCATGGACTTGCATGAAATGGATGCAAAAGCGGTTATTTCAAATGCTCTAATTCTCTCACTGCGCCCAGGAACAAGCTTAATTAGAAAATTTGGAGGAATTGGAAAATTCATGAATTTCAAAGGCATTAATGTAACAGATTCGGGCGGATTCCAGATGTATTCCAAAAGAATCTATCTAAATTCAAATGATAAAGGAGTTATGTTTAGAAATCCATTTTCAGGAGAAAAATTGTTTATCACACCGGAAGAAGACATGCGTATTCAGTTAGACCTCGGCAGCGATATAGCTATGTGCTTAGACAGCATGCCATTATATCAGCATTCAAAAAAAGAAATAGAAGAGGCAGTAAAGAAAACAACTTTATGGGCTAAAAGATGCAAGATTCATCATGATAAATTACAAGCAAAATTGCAAAAGAATAAGAGGCAATTGCTTTTTGGAATAACCCAGGGGGGAATCTACAAAGATTTAAGAAAAAAATCAATCAAAGAATTGGCAGAGTTAAATTTCGATGGTTATTCTATAGGGGGTTTAGGTTTAGGAGAAAAAAGAAAAGATGAGTTTAAAATAATAGAACTTCAAAAAGCAACTCTTCCAGAAAACAAGCCAATTTATCTAATGGGAATAGGTGACCCAGTTGAAATCTTAGAATCAATTGCAAGAGGTGTTGATATGTTTGATTCAAGAATGCCCACACAAAATGCCAGAAGAGGAACAATATTCACATCAAAAGGAAAATTAAGAATACTGAATAAAAAGTATGAGGCTGATAAAAAACCTATAGATTCTAACTGCAACTGTTTTGTTTGTAAAAATTATTCAAGAGCTTATATAAGATACCAGCTTTCACAAGAAGAAGCAGTAGGAAAAAGACTTGCAACTTTTCACAACTTATACTATTTGCAAAGTTTAATGAAACAAGCAAAAGAAAAAATAAAAATCGGGGAATTTAAGGAATTTATAGCTAAAGTTAAAAAAGCCTATAACTGACAAGCAGATTTATAAATTTACACAGCACCCAAAACAGAAAGTCCAATCCATCACCGCATCCACTTATTTTCCCATTCTCTTATATTTTTTTCATCAACAAAAACACCTTTAGCAGTGCTAGGAGTTTTCTTTTGTATAAAAAGCCTAAAAAATAAGCCTATGCCTAATCCTGCTCCAAGGCCGGCTAAATGGGCTATATTTCCTATACCTGAAGGATTGAACACTCCAATTATATCACCAGCCACCCATAAAATGCCTGCAATAAAAATAGGCATCGGGAGTCCAAAAGCCCAAACAATTAACATTGGCATTACCATAATCAATGTTCCTATTACCCCAAAAATAGCACCGGAAGCTCCCAATGAACTGCTGTAAAAGTTAACAGCAATAATATTTGCTAAAATGCCTATGCCAAAAAAAACTATTAAAAATCTCTTGCCTCCTATTAACTTCTCTAAAATACTTCCAAAAAGAGCAAGTGCAAAAATATTATATAACAAATGCAAAATATCCCCGTGTAAAAATATAGAGGTCACAAATCTCCAGAGTTGCAAATACTCTTCCTGACTAAGAAGAAACAAATTAGTAAACCGCGGTATTAATATTTGTAATAAAAAGAATACTATGGCTATTCCACAGAGTTTAAGAGCATAGAATTTAAACTTCATATGCCATTAAAATAAATCTTAATTTAAAAACTATTACTTTCAAAAGCATGCAAATCAATACCCTTTTATACCCTATTTATTTTATATTTTTAGCTCAATAGCGGTTGTAGTTTAACGGCAGAACATGGGGTTGTGGTCCCCAAGAAGAGGGTTCGACTCCCTCCTCCCGCTCTTTTTTATAAAGGCTTATAAACCTTTTAAGCTAAACTATAAAATGAATATACTTTTTGTTTGTAAATATAATCGTTTTAGAAGCAGGGTTGCTGAAGCTTATTTTAAAAAAATAAACAAAAATAAAGAAATTAAAGTAAAAAGTACAGGGATAATAAAAGGAAATTACCCACCTGATAAAGCTCAAATCTTAGGAGCAAAAAAGTTAGGGCTAAATATCGAAGGAAAACCACAAGGTTTAAGCACAGATTTACTAAAATGGCAAAATACAACTATAATCGTGGCAAATGATGTCCCACCTGAAATTTTTAAAGAAAATAAAAAATTTGGTAAAAAGACAATTGTTTGGAAAATACCTGATGAATATTACGGCAATAAGAATCATATAAACCTGATTATAAAAGCTATAATAAAAAAAGTAGATAGCCTAAATAATACTCTCTAAATATTATAAAACCATAAACTCCTTGAGTTTTTTTACCTTGGGCTAAAGCCTAAAATTTGTTTAGGAGTTTATGAGACAGAAAACAAACGACAGTTATATTCCAGCTTAAAAGCAGAAGTTTATTTTCTGTATTATATTATTTTATCAGTAGCTCTTTTCAAAAGAATCAATGTCCAGTATAAAAAAGTTTATAATTCATCGAATTTTAGCTAAATCATGTTGCTAGAAGTAGATACAGTAAAAGGATTCCAGGATTTTCTGCCGCCTGAATCTTTGAAAAGGCGGGCTGTAAAGAAAATAATTGAAAAATATTTCACGCTTTATGGCTTTTTGCCAGCTGAAACTCCAATTATAGAGTTTGACGAATTGATGCGTCCAGAAATTCTGCCCGGAGAAGAAGAGGACGAAGCAGTATCAGACAGGTTTAGACTAAAAGATAGAGCTAGCAGAAACCTTGGCTTAAGATATGAATTCACATTTCAATTGGCAAGAATATTTAAATTAAACCCCAACATTAAGCTTCCATTTAAAAGATACCAAATTGGAGAAGTTTTCAGGGACGAGCCTGTAGGCCAGGGAAGATTCAGGCAGTTTACCCAATGCGATGTAGATATTGTGGGAAACCCATTAATAGATTCTGATGCAGAAATCCTTGCAGTTGTTTCAGATATTCTAAAAGAATTAAAAATAAATTTTGAAATAGAAGTAAACAATAGAAAACTGCTAAATTCGATAGTTGAAAGCATTCAGATAATAGACAAGAAAAAAGTGATAAAAGAACTTGATAAATTGTCAAAAATAGGAGAAGATGAAGTTAAAATGAATTTAAAGAAATATGCAGATACAAACCAAATTCTAACCCTGTTTAAACTTTTAGAAAAAGATATCCAATTCTTTAAAGAAAATGCATTCGAAGGCGCAGAAGAATTAATTCAGCTATCAGAAAAATGCAAAGCTTATGGAATTAAAATAAAATTTAATCCCTTCCTTGCAAGAGGCCTTAATTATTATACTGGAAATATTTTTGAAGTTAAAGAAACAAGTAAAAATTCCATAGCTGGCGGTGGAAGATACAACAAACTAGTTGGCAAGTATTCTGACAAAGAAATTCCAGCAGTGGGAATTTCATTTGGCTTAGAAAGAGTTACCGAATTAGCAAAAGTCGAGATAGAAACAACAAAAGCTGTTTTAATCTCCTTAGAAAAAGATACAGAAACATTAAAGCTTGCAAGGCAGCTTAGAAAAAAAGATATTTCCTGCGAGGTCATGTTTGGCAAGCCCGGAAAAGCATTAGAGTTTGCAAATTCCATGCAAATACCGTATGTTATTTTTATTGGAGAAGAAGAAATAAAAAAGAAAAAACTCAAGTTAAAAAATATGAAAACTGGCGAAGAAAAGCTTCTTTCAGAAATACAAATAATAAAGGCTCTTTCTAAATATAGTCAAGGACATCACAAAGTCCTTTAGTTTGTTCGTGGACTTTGGGAGACAGAAAACAAAACAAAGAGCAGGAATTTGTTTTCTGTATTAATATTCCTGCAGTTTGTCGTTGACTAAATAGGGAAAGACTTATGTCTTTTACTATAATTATTACAGGAATTTAATCTTTTCTTTCAAAAGCTGAATAAATTTTCCAGTAATCTTTTTGCATGGCTTGTTTAAAATATTTTTATCAATTCCCATTTTATCAATTTCTGCTTTAGCCTGCCTTTTTGTCATTCCAGTATCAACCAGCTCGTGCATAATTGCATTTTTAATTTTCATGTCACTCATTAGAATATTTCCAATTACCAAATCAATTTTACTAACTTTCTTCTTTCTCTCAAGCTTGACAAGCCACGAATCAACTCTTGGTTTAGGGCTAAAGTTTTCTCTTCCAACTTTTTCAATACTTTTTATATTAAAAAATAGTTTGGCAGCAATTCCAAGCTTGCTGTCAAATTCTAGAATTTCTTTAAACTTTTCTCCAACAACAAGCACAAGCAAGTCAGTTCCAGAATTTATCGATTTAAGTATAATTGGTTCAGAAAGTGAATAAGGTATATTTGAAACAATTTTGTTATACCCTTCCCATGAATAATTAAGGGCATTGTCATAAATAACATCTAAATTCTTATGCTTATCGCGAAGTTCATCAAGTATCTCTTCAAACTGCTCATCAATTTCAAATGCCAAAACCTTTCCCGCTTTTTTGCAAAGCTCTTCTGTCAAAGCCCCTGTTCCTGCTCCTATTTCAACTATCTTATCTTTCTCATCCAGCTCTGCCTCTTCAACCTCTCGTTCAATAATCTCATGATTTTCCAGAAGGTTCTGGTCTTTCGCAGGATTGGGTTTAAATTTCATTATTTTATCTGGAAAAAGTTGTATAAAAATGTAACCTTATAATGCAATAACAAAAGTTGCTTCATTTTAAATTCTATAAAAAATTCTTTTAATTTTTTTGACTTCCAAAGCCAAAAGCTTATGGGCAGAGGCAAATAAAATCATTTTTTCTTCCAAAAGAAACCGGCTTTAGATTGTAATTTCTCAATTTTTCCCTCTGTTTGTAGCTCCATTAAAACCCGATACAAAGCATGCCAGTTTATTACTTTGTTTGCTTTCTTTTGCAATTCTTCCAATACTTCATTTGTGCTTTTTATCTCTGTTTTTGTAAGAACCTGCAAAATCATTTCTTTGTATTTGCTCATATACAAAGATTTATACCAAATGCTTTATATCGCAATATCCAAACGTTTGTACCAAACATATAGAAATCTTTATAAATACCCCAAATCTAATAAAAATAAATGAGCAAAAACGTTAAGAAAATCAAAAAAATAACTCTTGGTTTAATTTTGAGTTGGATTTTTGGTGTAATGTTTGCGTTAACGGGTTTTAGTGCATTTGTTTCGTCATCTTTTGTTGCAGGTTTCACTATGTTGATTATGTCTGCAGTTTTGCTTCCACCGATGAATAAAGTTTTCAAAGAAAAAATGAATTTTGAGTTATCTAAGGGAATTAAGATTGCTATTATTATCATTGGTTTTATTATTGCAGGAATGACCCTGAATACTGATAATACTTCTACAACAAAAAATC
>CAYIRC010000011.1:0-13862 GCA_964365855.1 Candidatus Woesearchaeota archaeon | reverse complement strand
ACAATTAGATACCCTGGATAATCAAATAAATACTAATATCGAAACTCAGAAAGAATTTATTATTGCAGGAATGACCCTGAATACTGATAATACTTCTACAACAAAAAATCTACAATTAGATACCCTGGATAATCAAATAAATACTAATATCGAAACTCAGAAAGAAACTTCTAACAAAGAACCTGAAACTCAGAAAGAAACAATTTATTCGATGAATCAAGATATTAAAGTAGATTATATAACTTACAGAATAACTAAGGTAGAAACTTTTACCGAGATGGGTACTTCAATGTTTAATAAAGTAACAGAAGGAAAATTTGTAAAAATTTATCTTAGATTAACAAATAATGCACAAGAAACCAAGCAAATTTTTTCACCCAGATTCAAAATTGAAGATTCACAAAGTAGAAAGTATGATAGATTATCTGACGATATAATGTACATTGCTGACTATTTAGAATTTGGAAAACAATTACAACCCGGTTTAACAACATCAGGAGCAATTGTATTCGAGCTTCCAAGCGATTCAAATAACTTGAAATTGATTATTTCGGGTGATTGGGTATCTGTCTCCCAAGTTAAAGTTACATTATCTGATATTAGTGACATCGGTAAAGATACTACTCAAAAAGATAAGCAAGATGCAATAATGGATGAAGCAATGGCAGATGCTCAAAAACAAATGGATGACTTACTACAACAATATTCTTAAAAACTACTGCTCCAAATTTAATAAAACAAAACTGTCTGCGATAATCTGAAATAGTTAAATTTTATTTCAATGCTTATATTGGGTCAGTTGTAATGTTCAAAAGGGGTTCTTTATTGAAAGGCAGAGAGAGAAAAATCAAGAATAATAGATTAAAAGAAATAAAAGATTTTAATACATTGCTTTATAATAAAAGTTAGTTTGGGAAACCTCTCGCTTCTGTTAAACAATTATTCAGTCAAAGCCATTTTTTTATTATACGGAACAATAATGCTGTTTTTTATAATTCCTTTTTCAGAATCTATTTCAACTAAGATAGAAACATAAGAAGGTGCATAATTCAATCTCATGCGGATATCCTTGATTTTCTTCACATCATCTTTTATCAGCGAGAAAAACTTTGAAGCATTAAATATCTCAACACCATTTATCAAGCCATCAAATCCAACATCAATAACAACATCTCCAGATGGCAGGGCAAGGTCTATGCTAAACTTCGCTTTTCCCTGCTTCTTGATATAAAATATATCTTCTATTTCATCATACGAGATTTCAACATTTTTTTCCATTTTTCCTTGAGTTTCTTATTACTTTTATACGCGCTGACAACTTTTAAAATATTCGGTTCTTCTGGCTTAACCACAATTATCAAATCATATCGTTTGCTTAATTCATAGATTACCTTATACCTTGTCCAAGAATTAAGTTGTTTTTCTACAAAATAAAAATCTCTGTTCCCCAGATATTCCTTAATCTCTTCAGGTTTTATATCTCTTTTACCTTCAAAGAGATATTTCATGTAATGTTCACTTATAATAATATTACCATGCCTTGCTAAAATCTTCTTCAATTCATCAAAAGAACAAGGCACTCTAAGCATCTATTCCTCATACAATTAATGCTAAAATATGTATAAAAACATGTTTGTTTAATCCCAAATATGCTTATAAGGTAATAAAATAGAATAATAAAATGGCAAAAGAATATCAATGTGCATTTTGTAAAAAACGTATAGAAACAATGTATGCCCTAGTTGATGCATCATCTAGAAAAGTTTTTTGTGATTCTCCTATGGACAGAGTGCTTGCACCAATAGGCGATTTAAAAAAAGCACCTCACGTATACAGATTTTCAGTTGAAAATGCAGTAGCAATTACACCACAAAGATTGAAAGTATCACAGATTGAAAGTATATTACCAAGCAGATAATATAATTACTCCCTTTCATCAACTTCTTCAATAGATTTTGTGTCATCAATGCCCTCTAAAGGATTAGTAAAATCTTCTTCAATCTCTTCAGCTCTTTTCTTTTCTTCATCGCTCATTTCTAAACTTGCTTTAGCCATCTCAGCTTCAACTTCTTTGCGCATCTGTTCAAGCATTCCAGCATTTTGCTTTTCATATAAGCTCTTAAGAAGAATCCAAATTTCCTCAAAATGCCCTTCCTGTTCAAGCCATACCTTTTGCTGATTGTCTAAATGAAGCAGAGGCACAAAAGTAGCAATTTTTTCTTCAGAAGTTTTGCCGGAAAGCTCTGAAAAAGCAAGTCTTGTCTCTCTTTTAGAAAATATTTCTTTAAGTTTTGCATAAACATTGCTAATCTGGTCCTTAATATTTATCCTTGTTTTAGGCAAAGACAAAGCAGTTTCCATCTCTTGTTGTCTGGTAACAACTACTCTTTTAATCCTTCTGGTTTCTGTTGTAATTGCATTGCCCAAAGCTTTCATAAGCTCCTCTAAGCTCACCTTCTTAAATCGAGGCAAGGGTGTTCTTGGAACAAGTTCAGGTATTTCTTCATCTAACTCAATCCTCTCCTGAACATATTTCTTTTCCTCCTTCTTTTGACCAAACAAAATATTGTCCAATCCAGGCAATTCATAATCAAGCAATATCTCAGACTTTATTCTCAAAAGCAAAGCAGCAGCCAGTAAAACCTTGCTGGAAACAAAAAAATTAGCTTCCTCAAGTCGTCTTACTCTTTCAAGATACTTATTCGCAAGAAGGCTGATATCAATATCCCAGGGATCCAGTTGTTCTGTATTAATAAGGTCATAAATTATAGCCTGCCAGCTCAACTTCTCCCCAAATAAAAGCTCATGTATCTGCTCCTGACCTATTTTCTCACCAGAATTCGCGCCTTTAAAGGGTATTTTTGCCTCAATTCTATCTTCATTTTGGCTTCTTATCTCCTCTGGCATAGGTAATATTAAAAACACTTGTTTATATGCCTTATCCTAGGGTAGTTAAAGTAAAGCACTCCACAAAAGAAGCAACTTTTAACTGTTCCCATTAAGAAGTTACAACAAACCGAAAAGTTTAAATACATAAAATCTGTATTATAAGTATCACCTCTTTTTCCCGGAAGAGGACGTTTAATTCATCTCTTTTGACGGATTAAGCCTCCTCTTCTAGGGTTTAATGCACTAAACCGCATTAGAAAGTAACTATACAAAATCCGGTCTAAATTCCGGCACGATTGATTTGGTTGCTTTCAACCCTGCTTTTCTTCTCTTAAATTAATTCCTTCTTCTAAATACATTTAAAAATTCTATGAATATTACCTTTATTCAAAATCAAAAAAGGCAAAAATGGAGCCAGAGCAAAAAGTTCAAAAACAAGAAAATCAAAAGCAGAATGAAGAACAGCTTATAGAACAAGCAAAGAAAATTAGCATAAAAGAAGCAGGAGCCTACGGCTTCATGGATGGCTTTGGAATTCGTTATATTACTCCTTATGCAATTGCACTAGGCGCAAGCAATGCATTCATCGGTTTCTTAAGTTCAGCTCCAGGAATGATTGGAAATTTTTCACAGCTTTATTCTGTCAAAATAATGGAAAAATTCTCAAGAAAAAAAATTGTTTTTACAGGTGTTCTTCTTCAGGCATTAATGTGGCTACCAATAATTCTGCTTGGAATATCTTCATTAGTTTTAAAATTTCCTTCAGAAATTAGTGCAATCTCTCTTATAATTCTATATTCTTTACTGGCTCTTTTCGGCGCTTTCGCAGGACCAGCATGGAGTTCCTGGATGAAAGACTTGGTAACAAAAAATTCAGGAGCATACTTCGGAAAGAGAAACAGAATTGCAGGTTTTATATCCCTTGCAAGCATGCTTATTGCAGGGCTTATTCTTGATTATTTTAAGCTGATTAATAACCCAATTATTGGTTTCTCAATTCTTTTTGCAATTGCATTTATTGGCAGAAGCTTGTCAGCATACTGCTTTACAAAACAATATGAGCCTGAAATAAAATATGAGAGGGGCTATTATTTTACATTCCTGCAGTTCCTAAAAGCAATGCCAAGAAATAATTTTGGAAGATTTACAATCTATATTTCGTTAGTTTCATTTGCAACATCAATTGCATCTCCATTCTTTGCAGTTTACATGTTAAAAGACCTGCATTTTTCATACTTTTTTTATACATTAGTTATAATGAGCAATTCATTATCAAGTATTATCTTCATGCCATTATGGGGAAAATTTGCAGACACCCATGGAAATCTAAAAGTAATAAAGATTGCAGGCGTATTGACAATATTTGTTCCTGTTCTTTATTTTGCAACAGCATTAGCATTCAAGCCGGGAATTGTAGTTGTTGCATTCCTTATGCTTACCGAAGCATTTAGCGGATTTGCATGGGCTGGTTTTAATTTGTCAGCAGGCAATTTTATTTATGACGCAGTTACAAGGCAGAGAATGGTATTGTGTATTTCATATTTTAATATAATAAATGCGTCAGGCGCATTTATAGGCGCATTAATTGGAGGATTTTTATCATCAATAACATTTACATTTTTAGGTCTTTCCTCAATCTTAGTAATATTCCTACTAAGCGCATTTGTAAGGCTCATAATAACCTCAATATTTTCATCTAAAATAAAAGAAGTCAGAAATAATGTCAAAGCATTTGGCATTAAAGAAACAAAAGAAAGAATCTTTAATCTTAAGCCGAACAAAATCTGGGACTTTCTGGGATTAAAATAAATCAGGTTTAAAACTGGATTTTAGGTTCATAGTCAATGACATCTCAAAGTCCTTAAGTTTGTTCGTGGATTTTGAGAGACAGAAAACAAATTCCTGTCTCTTGTTTTGTTTTCTGTATTAATATTTCTGCAGTTTGTCGTTGACTATAGATAATTCCCAAATATAAGTTTTATTAGCAACTCTATTTTTTATTACCTTATTTTCTTTAAGAAGCTGGTTCAAAGCACATTAAAGCAAGAGTCAAGCATCCGCAGTCAAATGGAAAGGCTGAGAGGGCAATACAGACGATAAAAAAGCTCTGGAATGAATTAGGAAGATTTGATAAGACAGTTGAACATTACAACTACAAGAAACCGCATATGAGTTTAACGAATGGAAAGCTTAGAACTCCCTATCAAGCTTTTCTGGAAAAGAAGAGAAAGGAATAAAAACATGGACAACTTAGAATCACGAGGTAACATTAATAGAAGATATTATAATATACCATCTTCCGCAACAAACTCAACTAATTTCGCCAAAAGAGGTATAATGGCATTTCCCACAATACAATCTTCCCTTATGGTCTGCTAAGAAAATTCCCGGACCGCATCTAGGGCATGACTTAGCTTTCTTGACAGAATTGCCTGATATTGTATATAGAGCATACTTTTTGCTTGTAAGCTTGTTCTTATGAGGTTTCTTGCCTTTCTTCTCTTTTGTCGCTCCGCCTTTTGATGTTGCCATTTATTGTTTCTTCTCCTTCACTTTCTTTTTAGGTTCAATCCTTTCTTTATCCTTAACAGAATTATATATAAAGGCATCTATAAGAAAACTATCTCTTCCAAACTTGCTTTTTATTCCTTTTGTTACAATTAAATCTGCATTAGCATTAAATTTCTCTGAAATTATTTTTAGAGAATTGGCATATCCAGGATTACTCTCAGACTTAATTATCAATTTTATCTCTCTTCTTTTTAAAAGATCATTTTTTAAGTCTTTAATTATGTTCATGATGTCCTCACTGCAAATGTTCCTTTCTCTTTAAAATTAAGATGTTTTGCTATATCTGACTCTTCAGGCTTAAGAATAACAATCTTTCCTTTAAAATTATCAGTAACTTCTTCACTTCCACATTTAGGGCATTTTGTTCCTTCAAAAATAGTTTTGCATTTTTTACATGCTTTAGTGCTCATTTTTTCTCCTCTGGCAGATTTAATTCAGCCAATAATTCGCAGACATTTATTGCATTATCAAGTGTTCCATGAACCCCATTAAAATGTACAATCATTTTTCCATTTCTTCTGTCTTCAACAGCAATATTATAAACACCCTCTTCAACTTTAACAGCACTCATTGTTACAATTCCTTTTTCTTCATTAAATATTCTTCCGTAAGTTGAATTTCCATCAGGGCTTAACCATTGAATTATTCCCAAATCACATGTACTTGTCCTGTAGCTTGCTATCATTTTTTCTTTCCTCCTTTTGCAGCTTTTTCAGCTTTTCTGCTGGCTGCTTTTTCAGCGCTTTCTTTTTTCTTTTTATCTTCATTTATCCATTCAAGCCTTCCAAGTCCCGGCTGCCTCATTGTTAATCCTATTTTGGGTTCATCAGCCTTATAGCTTATAGCAACAATTCTTGCAATGCAATCATTACCCTTCCCTAGAGTTCTTTTGGTTGCTTTGCCTGACAAAGTCCCTGTCTTGCTCAATGAAACATAATCTTCCATTGTTTGAGAAACATGAATCATTCCCTGTGCAGGACCAATCTGAATAAACGCTCCAAAATTAGTAATCTCTAAAATTGTTCCATAAAGAAGTTCGTGAAGCTCTGGCCTCCAAACAAGCAACTCAAATATTGATCTATAAAAAGCAGCACCATCACCTGGAATTATAACTCCATCTTCTACTTTTTTGACAGAAATAACACTTATTACATGTCCTAATTCCTTGTTCACTTTGCCTACAAAAGTGTCGTTCAGCTGCCGCTCAATTGCTTCAGAAGTAGCCAAGCCAAAGTGTTTAGGCTCCACCCTTACATGATCCTCAACTTCTATTAAATAAAACATTTTACCAGTAAATAATGAAAATCTAAGAAAAAATCGATTTAAAAATCTTGCTATCAAAAAGTCATTGAGTTTATTTGGGACTTTTAGATGCAAGAAAATTCTTTTTGAGAATTTTCTGCACAGAAAATCATAATTTTCTTAGTCTTAAAAGATGTGATTTTCGTCAAGCATCTTGACATAAACAAAATTTTTATATATCTTTACAGCCCATAAACATACTCATTGCAAAACTCGCAGTTCTTCTCAATCGGGCATGCCTTGAAGCCATTCTTGTAAGCGTTTAAAACTGAATGCGCAGTTCTTATTAATTCTTCTTCGACTTCATAAATATTAAATTTCATGTTTGAATTAACAGCAATTGCATTTCCAAAATCATCAATTTCAAATTCTAAAGGCCTTTCCTGCTTTAACATATCAAGAGTAACTTTTTTTACCTTGCCATACTTATTCATTGCAGCAAGCGCATAAAATCCCAATTGCCAATTCCTGTCCTTAGGAGCAATATAAGACTTCCCTGTTTTATAATCAACAATTTCAACACCATCTGCATGAAAATCAATCCTGTCTGCAAATCCTATAAATTCCATTCCATCAAGAACAGCTGAAAGATACTGCTCTGTCTTGCTATTTTTATTAAACTTGTCCTTGTTTCTTTCAAAAAAAACTTTAATAAGCATTTCAGCTTGCTCAAATTCAATACTTTCCCATTCTTCTTCCATTGAAATTTCTTTTGCAAGCTCGAGAAACTCATCAGCTTTTTTCAAGCCAGAAGAAACTCCCCTTTCAAGAGCATAATGCACAAAGCTTCCCAATCTTATTGCTTCCCATGAAATTGTTTTCCTGTCAGGCATATTAAACACGTATTTGTATTCGAACTGTTTTTGGCATTCATCAAACAATAGCAAAGCAGAAGGCGAAAATTTGCCATGCTCCTTTTTTTCAACTCTTTCAGGATTCTTAACAATATTATTCAGCATTTCCTCAAAATTTTCAGAACGAAGTGCAGTGCAGAATTGAGCAGCAGGCTTTATTTCAGCTTCACCTTCAGCATATTTTTCTTCCTGGTCAATAATATAAACAATATCGGAATTATCTTTAAATTTAATTTCATCTAAAAATAAAGAAGGATAGAGTTTTTTATTTCCATATTCTTTTGCAAATGTCAAAATCAATTTTTCTTTTGCCCTAGTAAAAGAAACATAAGCAAGCCTTCTTTCTTCAAGAAGCTGGTTGAACTTCTCATATTCTAAAATAAATTCATCTTTAGCATCTTCATTCAATGCTTTGATTTCATTTTTAATTTCAGGCATTAATTCAGTAGGTATCAGTGAATTTCCTGTATATCTTTCAATTGGAAATCTGCCTTGTGCAAAATTTGTAATTATCACAACTTTAAATTCAAGCCCCTTTGTTGCATGAGAAGTCATCAGCCTTATGCCTTTTTCTTCAAGCGAAGCAGCATCTATCTCAATCCCAAGATTTTCAAGTATGCCAAGGTAATAAAGAAAATTACTAAGTTCAGAATCATAAAGCCCTTCATGAATTTTTGCAACTTCAAAAAACTTGTTAAGGTTTAACATTGATTCTTTTTCTTCTCTTGTTTTCTGCTCATTTAATAATCCTGAAATCTTGAAAACTTCCTGAACAAGCTTTGAAATTGGCTCATTTGAAAAAGGAAGCATTGCTTTTATTTTTTCAATTAAAATTTTCGCAGCTAATTTGCCAGATTCAGATAACTCAAATTTTTCAAGATTATTAAACAGGTAAACAGAAATCACAGAATCATTTTCAGTTTCTTTAATTTCATCTTTTTTCTTCCTATACTTGTCAATGAAATCTTTAATTGCTTTTCCAATTTTTTTCAAATCCTCCTGTGCAAAATCAAGCCGATAAACCAAGTCCCACCATTCCTGTGCACCACCCTTTTCTTTTTTCTTTAATTTTTCCAGAATTATAAGATAGTCAACAGCAGTTCTTACTGATTTTTGCTTTAGTAACGATGCTTTTGAAACGCAAAAATATGGAATGCCTTTCTGCTCAAGAGCTTTTTGTATTATTCTTCCATGCTGATGGGCCCTAAATAAAACACAGATTTCTTCCATTGCAATTCCATTTTCAATTTCCTTGTTGATTAATTCAACAACTTTCCTTGCTTCTTCGCGCGCATTTTTCATTTGATAAACTTCAATTTCCTCGCCTTCACGATTATGCACATTTTCAACAAAAAAGCATTCATCAGGATTCCCATAATTATTTAATATAAGCTTATGTGCAGTTCTCAAAACTTTATTTGGCGACCTGTAGGATTTATCAAGATTAAATATATCTTCTTCAGAAACATTAAAAAATTTCTTGAACAAATTAAGGTTCTCTTTATATGCCCCCCTGAATCTGTAAATGCTTTGGTTCATATCACCAACAACAGTCACATTTCCAAGCCCGCATAATTTTGTTATAAAATCAAGCTGGACTTTATTTGTATCCTGAAACTCATCAACAACAATATAATCAAAATCACCCGCAATTTCAGGATTTTTCTCAGCAAGTAAGACAGCATTGTTATTCAGGTCAGAATAATCCTGATAATTCCCTTTTATCTTTAACTTCTCATATGCACTCCATGCACTTACAAATTTTTTCAACTCTGATATTCTCACTAGCTTTTTTACTTCAGCATTTATCTGTTTTTTCCTGAAATAACTTTCCTTGTTTTCTCGCAGATAAATAGTATGAAGCTCAAAGCTCAAGTTTTCAATTTTCCTGTCAATATCAATTCCATCATATTTCTTAAGCTCATTATTAAGATATTCCTGAAATTCCTCAAGTTTTATTCCTAAATCTTTAGCAGTTCCAATTGTCCCAATATATCTGTGGCAGTTTATTGCATTAATCTTCAAGTTTCTGTGAAGAATAACTTTTGCCTGGTCAGGGTCAATTATTCTAAAATCCTCTTTAATTCCAATTCTGCTCCCATATTTCCTAAGCAAATCAGCTGAAAATCCATGAAATGTTCTTATCACAGGTCTTTCTTTAATCTCATTTTCCTTAAGCACTTTATCAATTCTCAAGACAAGATTATTCACCGCTTCATTGGAAAATGTAATGCACACAATCCTATCAGCCCTATAAACTTTATTCAAAATTAAATGCTTGATTTTCTCAACAATTGTAAATGTCTTGCCCGTTCCGGCTCCAGCAAGTACAACGCATGCCCCATTGTTTTTCTCAATTGCATTCATACTATTCAACATGAAATAGGGCATTAAAAACATTATTGAAAAATAGCATTGATTTGAAAGTTATATTATCTCACCGTATCCAATCAATCTCCAGTGGCTTCCGATATTCCTCGCAATACCCATATTGTCGCCTTTTGACGGAACAACCGGAGCTCTTAAAAAAAGTTCAGCTTCGTCTTTTTTTATTAGTTTAACAATTCCGACTGTAACAGAAGTGTTTATGCTAAGCATTAGTGTTTCAGATAACTTTATCGGTTCAACCTTTGCATGCCCTGCCAAGCCAAAGACTTCAGGAAAAAGATTGTATTTTATTTTTATACTTGAAGCAGGTTCAGGCAAAATCCCGGGCTTAGATGCAATACATCCTGCAAGAGCATCAGCCTTGCCAAGCACCATATCAAGTCCTGTTTCAATGGACATGCTTCCGCCAGGAGTTATCTCCTGCATTTCTTTAGAGCCAATAAATAATTTTATTATTCTGGTTTTCAGTGTTTTGTAATAATATTTATTAGCCTCTTTTATCAGCCTTCCTGGTTTTATCTCAATTTCATCCCCCACAGCTAACTTGCCCTGTTTTAAAGTTCCTCCCAAAATAGCTCCATGTAAATTTACAGGGCTTGTTCCGGGACGATTGATATCAAAGCTTCTTGCAATAACAAAAATTGGACTGCCCTTTTCATTTCTCTCAGGAATAGGCAACTCAACAATTGCCTTCAAAATCTCTTCAATATTAACACCCTGCTGGGCAGACACTGGAATTATGGGAGCATTGTCATATCTCCCTTTAAGCAATTCCTTAATGTCATTGTAATTTTTCCTAGCTTTTTCAGCATCAACTAAGTCTATCTTATTTTGTACAACAATTAAACCCTTTATTTTCTTAGCCTGTAAAGCAAGTAAATGTTCCCTTGTTTGCGGCATAATTCCCTCATTTGCAGCAACAACAAGCACTGCCCCGTCAATTAAAGCCGCTCCTGAAAGCATTGTTGCCATTAGCATCTCATGTCCGGGAGCATCAACAAAAGACACATGCCTTATTGGCTCGCCTTCTTTTGTATTATATTTCCCATTTTTGTCTTTGTAAATAATTATATCAGCATATCCCAGCTTTATGGTTATTCCTCTCTTCAATTCTTCAGAATGCAATGACGCCCATTTACCGCTAAGCTTCTGTAAAAGAGTAGTCTTTCCGTGGTCAATATGCCCTACAATTCCAATATTTATTGTTTCAATTTTTCCCATAAAAATAGTAATTATGATGTATTTTAAAAGCTATGTTTTTACTCGGCTTTAACTCCGCTTTCAGGTTTAGCTTCTTTTTTTTCAGCTTCAGAAGCTTTATTTTGTTCAGGGAAAGTTTCAGCCAGAGATTTGTGCCCTTTTTTAACAACTTTAAAATTGATTTGAACAACACTTGCAGATAAAGTTTTTCCTCGAACAGTCTTCCTTCGCCTAATACCTTCAGTATGGTCATGCATTCCCCAGCCTTTAGTTAGCAAAACTTTTTTCAATCCAATTCCTTCAGCTTCTTTGAACATTGGAAATCCCGCAATATCACTTCCGCCTGTAATCTCAAGCTCATAACCATCAAGTTTAGCATCAATATCCTTGCCCTCGATTTTGTCACCAATAGATTTTCCAACTAAGCTCTCGCTCTCTATTTCAAATTTCCACGCTTTTCCTTTTTCAGATATATTAAGCTTAAATGCCATGGCATACAAGATTTAGGGGCGTTTATAAAGATTATGTTTAGCCAAAGCCTTAAAAAGCATTTTTTCTCCAATTTAGCATGGGAATAGAATATAGTTTTCCATATAAGCTAGAGACAGAAACATTTAGTTCAAGAGAATACAACTCTACTGTTGTTATTACTAGCGATTCTCGATTAAATCTAATCAGGCAAAGGAATGAAATCTATCAAGCAAGTAAAGAGCAAGAAAATGCAAGATTCTTAGATTATTTTCCTCAAACACTAAATCAAATTACAAGAGCTCCACAAAAAAAAGAAACTTTTCGAGATAAAGTACTTAGAACTAGTGGTCTTGATTGCGATGAAGGATTTTATTTCCAAAAAAAACCAAAATCACCTAAACTTGCTCCTGCCAGAATAGATAAGAAAGAGAAAGATAAGATAAAAAGAGAGAGAGAGAAAACATTATTTAAAGCAGGCGTAATTTAAGCTCCCCAATCAACATTCTTTCTTCGTTTAATATCAACAATTTCCTGAATTGTCTTTAATTCATTTCCAGATAAAAGCTCTTTATTTTTCTTGAACTGTTTAAACTGGCTTTCAGAAATATCTGAATAAAGATACTTAACATCCTTAAGTTGCCTGTCAAATGTAAGCCCTGGCAAAGCAATTGCAATTTCCTGCCCCACTGTTGCTTCCTGAACCGTAGATTTTTCATACTGAATAGACTTTACTCTTGCAACATCTTCTCCAGACTCATTTATCAAAAGAAGCCTTACTCTCAATCTTCCTGTCAAAACTCTTACTCCAAAAATTGCAGGATTTGAATTTCTAAAAACATATTGAGGCAGGATTTCAAGCTTGCATATTGTTGCCAAGCCCATTAATTTCTCTCTCTCAATCTTATCAAGCTTTTTATTTCTCCATTCCTGCAGGTCTTCAATCAGTTTGTATACAACAGGATTTGTTAGGATTTTAACATCCCCTGCTTCCAGACCAGATTCAATCTTAACATTAAACCCGAGAATAATAGCATTTAAAGGATTGGTGTCTAAATTTGCCTTAGCAGAAATAATATCAATTTTATTTATTGGCCCAATTCCAGATTTAAGTATTTTTATATTTTCTTGTCTAAGCAAGGTTATCAATGCTTCCAAGCTTCCAAGAGAATCAGCCTTAATTATAACTCCTTCTTTATCTAAATTTACCGCCCCAGAAACTTCTTTTTTAAATTCAGATTTTATTTTTTCCAGGTTGCCATCAACTTTTTGAAAAGGCATGCCTGGAAGAACTCCTTCTTTGTTTACTAAATATAGCCTTAATCCTGTCGCAGCCATTGCAGATTTCACCGCTTTGTATTTTGTTGATAAAGGTTCTATCTCTTCTATCGACCTGACTTTAGTGATAACTGGCTCATCAAAGCTGGCAATTGCAATTTCATCGCCTTCATTTAATTGCCCATCATATAAAATTGCCTCAATATTTTCTATGGATTTTTCCTTTTTAATTTCAAGAATCACGCCTTTAGTTTCATGCGAGATTTTCAGCCTCTCTTTTAAAAATCTTTGTGACAGCCCGCACAATACTAACAACAGCTCAGGAATCCCTTCTCCACTCCTTGCAGAGCACGGAACAATTGCAATCTTTTTTGTAAAATCATCTATATTATAATATAAGTCAGAATCAAATCCGTGCTCATGCAAAGCCCCTTCAAAAGTAAATAATGCTTCTTGAAATTCCTGCTGAACATTCATAGCCTGATTCTCAATTGAATTTTTAAGATAATCATGCTTTTTCCAGCCAGATATTGCATCAAGCTTGTTTAATGCGATTAAAAAAGGAGTTTTATTTGTCCTTAAAATCTGTAAAACTTCAGCTGTTTGGGGCATTATTCCTTCTTTAATGCTTATAACTAAAATAGCCAAATCAGCTAAACTTCCCCCTCTTTTTCTTAAATTTGTAAATGCAGCATGTCCAGGAGTGTCTATAAATAAGAATCCCGGGATTTCAAGGCTAATGCTTTTCTCACCAATAAGAGGGCATACCTTTTTAGCTTGTTCAATTGGATAGCGGGTAAAAGAAATCTTCTGTGTAATGCCTCCAGCCTCCAGCCCCTGCAAAGAGCTGCCCCTAAACCTGTCAAGAATGCTTGTCTTCCCGTGGTCCACATGCCCGCAGACCGTGACAAT
>CAYIRC010000010.1:0-30212 GCA_964365855.1 Candidatus Woesearchaeota archaeon | reverse complement strand
TGTCTTAAATTTGCTAGAAGCAAATTTAATGAACCAGAAAATCATGATTTTCTTGCGCTTAAGATGCAACCCATCTTTCAAGATGTGGTTTTCGCCAAGCATCTTGACATTAAAAAACATTTAAATAAGATTTTTACTTGATTAGTAGATGGGAGAAGAGGAAGGCAGAGGGTTTTTTACAAAAGAGAAGATTATAATAGTTTTACTAATCTTAATTATAATAGCAGCTGTAGCAATTTATATCACTTTTTTTTATGCAAAGGCCTATAATAATTTTGCATCATTCCAAACATCTATGGAAAAATGCATAAGAGCCACTTATGTCAATGAAGATGGCGATGCAACATGGAAATACAAGATAATGGGCATGCAAGAGGACATGTGCAAAATAAATGTCAAGCTGCTTCAAGCAAAGACAGGGGAACTTGGAATGGAAAAGCTTACAGGTTATGACATGGACTGCTTTTATTATAAAGGAATAGGAACTTATCCTGAAAAAGATTTAGCTAAATGTCACGGGCGATTAAAGGAAGAATTGCAGACTATTATTATCAAAAAGCTTCATAATTATATTTTAGGCAATTTAGGGGAATTGAAGGACGAACTGAATAAAATTTAAGATGGCAATAAAATTTGGACCGGCCGGGCTTGGAGCAGTTAAGACAGCTGAAGAAACTCTTGAACATTATAATAAGCTAGGATTGAAAGCATGCGAAATTGCATTTACTTACAGCATTTATATTAAGTCTGAGAAAGATGCAGAGCGAATCGGCAAGAAAGCGAGAGAGCTTGATATTATTTTAAGCATTCATGCGCCTTACTGGATAAATCTTAATTCTACAGATAGAAAAAAGACTGAGGAAAGCAAAAAAAGAATCTTAGACTGCTGCAAAATAGGGCATTATTTAGGGGTAGAAACGGTTGTGTTCCATCCAGGATATTATGGAAAAATGAGCAAGGAAGAAACTTACAATAAAATAAAATTAGCTATTGATGAAATGCTCAAAGAAATTAAGAAAAATAAATGGAATATCAAAATTGCTCCGGAGACAACTGGAAAAATTAATGTTTTTGGAAGCCTGGAGGAAATATCAAAGCTTGCAAGAGAAACAGGATGCTCGTTCTGCATAGACTTTGCCCATATAAAAGCGAGAGAGAAAGAAGTGGACTACAAGCGTGTTGAAAAGTTATTTCCAGAGAAAGAGTGGCATGTTCATTTTTCAGGAATTGAGTACGGTGAGAAAGGCGAGAGAAATCACAGAGAAACTAAAAAGGAAGAGTGGGCGGAATTATTGAATAATTTGCCAAAAAATAAAGAAATTTTGATTATTAATGAAGCGCCTAATCCTATAAAGGACAGCTTCGAAGGCCTGAACTTATATAAAAAACTTTGATTATTTTTTAATTATAGTGAAAGACATAAGTCTTTCCCTATCTAGTCAACGACAAACTGCAGAAATATTAATACAGAAAACAAATTCCTGCTCTTTGTTTTGTTTTCTGTCTCCCAAAGTCCACGAACAAACTCAAGGACCTTGTGATGTCCTTGACTATAATTAAATTTCACTGCTCATGCTTGCTGATTTTACGATTAATTTTTTTCTGCCTGTCTATTTCTAATAATCTTAGTCTTGCTTTTTCAGGACTGGCTCTGCATAGATTTAAAATTTCCAAAATATTCTGCATAATATCATCGTAGCTCTCTCTTTTATGCAGCCTTAATTTTTCCAAGCGCTCTTTTGTATTTTTATATAATTTTATTGTAGTTACTGCACTCATATAAGTATACTGCAGTGTACCTATAAATTAGTTTGGGTGAAAAATTCACTACCGTTTTGTAACTACGCGAGAGTATTTTTCTGTTATCACCGTAAAGTTTATAAATGATTTTTCGCTTGAAATATTAACTAAATTTTAAAACGAAACCATGATACAAAAGAAACTTTTGGTTTCACTTGTTGCAACATTTGCACTATTGCTAGTATTGGTAAATAGCGCAAGTGCTCTTAGCACAATTAGCGTCGAAATAAACGGCATTGATGCAGAAAATGCTCAAATTGCTGCTTTTGCTGGCCAGGTATTGCCGGTAAGGGTAACTTTCAACACTAGTGAAAATGCTACAGATGTCAGAGTGAACGCTTGGTTTGTCGGTTCAAAAGATAATTCTGTTGTAACTGAAAGATTTGATGTGATTGCAGGCAATATATATACCCGCACACTATCTGTTCAGGTGCCTTCAGATATTAATCCAGAAGAGAAATTCAAACTGGTAATTAATATCGAAAGCAAAGACGGAAAAATCTTTGATAGAGAAACTATCCTTATAGAAGCACAGAGAGAAAACTACAATGTAGAAATTCTCGATGCAGAAATGGCATCCAAGGTCAAAGCAGGAGACAATCTTGCAGTTGACATTGTGTTAAAGAATAGGGGCAGGCATATTGCAGAAGATACCTTTGTTAGAGCAAAAATAACCTCATTAGGCATTGCGCAAAAGGCATACTTCGGCGATTTAACTCCTGTGGACCAGACAGATGATAATCAAGACGCTGTTGACAAGAGAATGTATTTGAGTATACCTTCAGATGCACCTACTGGAATTTATACAGTTGAATTTGAAGTATACAATACAGACTCTAGCTCTGTAATAAGCAAGAAAATAGAAATTGTTGGAATTGCTGAAGATACACTTGTTGTTCCTTCAGTAACAAGCAAAACAATTGGTGTTGGACAGCAAACAACTTACAGCTTAACAATAGTAAACTCTGGCAGTAAAGTTAGAGTTTATCAATTGACTGCTGATGCACCTACTGGATTAACAGTATCTGTTGAAGAGCCCGTTATAGCTATACCTGCTGGATCAAGTAAGACCGTCAATGTTGACGCAACTGCCCAGAATTCAGGAACATACAGCTTTACAGTAAGCGTCAATTCAGACAATGCACTTGTGCAGAGAAAAAGCTTTACAGCAAACGCTGAAGGCAAACAATTATTCGCAGGAAATGCTGCTGTTTTATTGACAGTAATTCTTGCAATAATCTTTGTTGTCCTTCTTGTTGTGCTTATTGTTTTACTAACAAGGAAACCACAGAAATCTGAAGAATTCGGAGAAAGCTACTACTAAGAAAACTTTTTGTTTTTTTATTTTTTAACTTGGTAGCTTTCCTTTCTTCTTTTAATAAGAATTGAATTATACTGTTGAATATGAAACTAGATTTTCTTTTAATGAAAACGGTTATGGATAAAATAAGAGAGATAGAACATAAATATTTAAAAAAGAAGCAATAATTATAAGAAAATGGAAAGAGAAATAAACCCTGTTCAGCTTGATTTATTTGATGATAAACCTTGGGCATTGAGAGCCCGGGATATTATTCATCCTGAAGAATATTTTGCGAGAAATCGGCAACCAAATAGAGATCCTCGGGCAGGATCTAGAGCAGCAATAGTAACTGCTAGTTATATTGGGGGCTTATTTTTGGGTCTTGGTGCAGTCTCAACTGGAGTTGTTGTAGGAATGATAAAAGGCATGGAATATTTGGTAAAATAATTCTGTTTGATGCTTGTCACAATTTTTAAATAGCTCGGATTGTATTCTTTAAAATATGGTATATATTAAAAAGATGGTGATGCAGGGGTTCAAGAGCTTTGCACGCAGGACTGAAATTTTATTTGACAAGGGAATTAATTGTGTGATAGGTCCAAATGGATCAGGAAAATCAAACCTGTCAGATGCATTGTGCTTTGTTTTGGGAAGATTGTCAATCAAGTCAATGAGGGCTGCAAAGGCAAAGAATCTGATTTTTATGGGGTCAAAATTTATTAAGCCTGCGAAAGAAGCGGTTGCAGAACTGATTTTCGACAATATTGACCGTGCTTTTGCAATAGATAAAGATGAAATTAGTTTAAAGAGAATTGTGAGGCGGAATGGGCAGAGCATTTACAAAATAAACGATGAGACAAAAACAAGAGCGGAAGTTATTGAGATGCTTGCACAGGCTGGAATAGACCCTCATGGGTTTAATCTTGTTTTACAGGGGCAGATACAGTCTATTGTTAGAATGCATCCTGAAGAAAGAAGAAAGATAATTGAAGAAGTTGCAGGCATAGCAATCTATGAGTCAAGAAAAGAAAAATCATTAAAAGAACTTCAAAAGACAGACGAAAAGCTAAAGGAAATTTCAGCAATATTACGAGAAAGAACATCTTACCTGCGAAATCTTGAAAGAGAGAGAAGCCAGGCGCTTAGGTTTAAAGAGCTGGAATTGAGCGCTAAAAAAAGCAAAGCATCCATAATAAATAAGAAACGCGAGGAAAAGATAAAAGAGGTAGATTCAATTATCAAGTCTATTGAAGAAAAGATAAAACAAAGAGATAAAATAAAAAAAGAAGCTGAAACAATCCAGTCAGAGCTTGAGAAAGCCTCTGAAAAAATAAACCAAATTAACAAGCATATTCAACAGGCAACAGGAGTTGAACAGGATACTTTACACACACAGGTTGCAAATTTAAAAGCAGAGCTTGAAGGCCTTAAAGTCAGAAAAGAAAGCTATGAAAATAGAAAATCTGAAATTGAAAGAAGAATAAATGAGATGTCAAAGTCTATTCCTGAAATAGAATCTGAAATCAGAGAATTGAGAACAAAATCTCCTTTAATGGCAAAAAAAGCGCAGGAATTGAAAAAGAAAAAGGATGAGCTTGCTCTTATAGAAGAAGAAAGGAAAAAAACGCTGACTGTAAAAACAGAACTTAATTCTATAAGGGAGAGAGCAAAAGACAAAGAAAGACAATTAGCAAGATTTGGAGCAGAGTCAGAATCTATTTTAAAGCAGCTGGAGGAGTATGCTGAAAAATTTTCTTATAAAGATGAAAATGAATGCAATAAATCAATAGAGTCTCTTAACAAAGCATTAAATGAAAAAAAGAGCCTGATAGAGAAATTGAATAAAGCAGAGCTTGAGAATGTGAAATTAATTTCTATTTCAGATTCAGAAATTAAAAGAATTGAAAAAATAAAATCTGATGTTAAAGCCATTGATGTATGCCCGCTATGCCAGAGCAAAATTACTGAAGCCCATATAAAACATGTTTATGATGAAGCTGATGCAAAAATAAAAAATGCCAAAGAGATACTTGAAAAATCAAAAAAAGAGCTTGGAAAAATAAAAGAAGAAAGAAATACTCTTTACAGAGAAGTTAAAGAATCTGAAGCTAAAGCATCTTCCAGTGAGGTAGAGCTGGTAAGGCATAAGGCAAGCAGGGACAAGAGAGAACAGTTAAGAAAAGTTTTAGATGAAGAGAAAGCTGTAAAAGAAGAAATTAGAGAGCTTGAAGAAAGAAGAAAGCATATTGAGGACAGAATCGCTGATGTATCAAAAATTGAAGAAAAGTATGACTCCAAAATATTAGAAATTGAGGAAATATCTTCACGAACTGAAGAAGATATTGATACAACTTTATTGTATAAGCAGAGAGAGCTTGAAAATATAATAAATATTGTGAAAAGAAGCAAAAAAGACCAGGAGGATATGGAGATTGCAATCAGCGATATAAGCGAGAATATAGACAAAAAGCTAAATTTGCTGAAAGAAAAAGATGAACAGGAAAAAAGATTAAATGAGAAATTCAAGAGGATGTTTGAAGAAAGGGACAATCTGCAGAAAGATATTCAGGAAAATAATCTGAATTTAGCAGAGATGCAGAACAATATAAGACAAATTGAAGACCAGATAAATTATCTGAAGATTGGAAAGGCAAAATTTGACGCTGAAAAAGAGGGCTTTGACATGGAAATGTCAGAGTATAGCGGAGTTGAATTAATTTCAGGAAGCATTAACTTTTTGGAAGAGAGATTAAAGAAAGCGCAAGAATCGCTGCAGGATATAGGGTCAATTAATATGAGAGCTTTAGAGGTTTATGATGAAATTAAAAAAGAATATGACCTTGTGCAGGAAAAGGCTAACACTATCGAAAAGGAAAAAGCAGAAATAATGAAGATTATTGAAGAGATTGACAATAAAAAAATAAGGTCTTTTATGAAGACATTCAGGGCAATGAGTTCATTATTCTCTGAAAATTTTTCAAAGCTTTCGTCCAAAGGAATTGCATTTCTTGAACTTGAGAATAAGGAGGATATTTTTGCCGGAGGAGTCAATATTGTTGTTAAGCTAGCTAAAGGAAAATATTTTGATGTTACTTCTCTTTCTGGCGGCGAGCAGACACTTGTTGCTCTTTCGCTTTTATTTGCAATACAGGAGTATAAGCCGTATCATTTCTATGTCTTTGATGAAATTGATGCTGCACTGGACAAAAGAAATTCTGAAAGACTTGCTACATTGCTAAACCAGTACATGAAAGCCGGGCAGTACATTGTAATAACGCATAATGATGTAATTATTATGGAATCTAATGTTCTTTATGGCGTTAGCATGTATGACGGCGTTTCAAAGATACTGAGCCTTAAGGTTTAACCATGGAAAAAGTGATTTTTATACCGGGATTTACAGGTGGAAAAAGAGATATGGTTTTGTTTAAAGCTTTTCTAAGCAATTACAATGTAATTTATTTTGATTATGACACCGGGCTTAATGATAAAATTGAAGACATAGCAAAATCGCTTAAGAGATTTATTGACAAGCTGAAACTGAAAACAGAAAAGGTTAACATTGTTGGCGTAAGCGCAGGCGGAATAATCGCAGATTACTACCTTAAATATATTGATAATAAAAAAGTAAAATCATTTGTTTCTATCTGCTCTCCCTTTGGAGGCACTTATCTTACATATTTGTTTTCAAAAAAAAGAAAGGGGCTTATGCAGCTTACTCCAAAATGCGGATTTTTAAAAAGATTAAGCAGCAAAAAATTAAGGCATATCAGGAAAGAAAGCATCTGGTGCTATCTTGACCCTCTTGTTCCAGGAACCAGTGGAAAATCAGAAAATCCAAAGCACACATTATTTTTCCTTCACTGGATTATACAATGGTGGCCTGTTCTGATTTTTGAAGCTAAAAGCTTCCTTGATAAAAAATAGTTATTTTATATAAAGAAGAATTTTAAAAATCCTTAAGAGTTGACTGGTCTTTGGAGGGGAAAAGAGCTTTCCAGGTTGCCCAGGTTTTTCTGAAAATCCCAGAATCTTTTAATTCTTTGCCGTGTTTTTTTAGGAATCTGACTGTAACGGGGTCTGCTGGATAGCCTGAACCAATGTCTCCGTATTTTTCTTTTAGTTTTTTAACTTCTTCTTCGCGCGTGCATTTAGCAAGAATAGAAGCAGCTGAAACTGAAACATGATTAACATCTGCTTTATGCTCGCAGATTATTTCTAGGTTATCTGAATTTTTTATGTAACTGACAAGGGTTTTTCTCCAGGCAGGAATATTTACAGAAGGGCAGTCAACAATTATTTTCATTTTTTCTTTTCCTGTGTTTAGAGAATTAATAATTTCAGCTGTTTTAATTGCCTCTAAAGTGTTAAGATTTGTTCCAGAATTAATTGAGTTATCAATTTCTTCAGGATGAGTTATCATAACTTTTGATTTAAGCGAGTTCTCTTTTATTATTTTTGCTATTTTTATTCTTATAGGATGAAAAATGGTTTTTGAATCTCTTACTCCTTGTGCTTTTAGAAATTTTTCGTGTTCTTCATTAACTAAAACACCCGCAAGAATCATCGGCCCGATTAAAGGACCGCGGCCTGCATCATCAATTCCGAGGATTAACATGGATTATTAAAGAAAACTTGCATTAAAAATATATTGCTGATTTGTTATATCAAAATATTTTAAAATAGAAATCCTTAAAAAGAAGTGTTATTTATAAGTGACATCTAAAAATGACAACGCTAGGCAACAATCTAGCTTTTACAATATCCTTTTTAGTAATAACTCTTGCACTTGTTCTATTTTCTAAAATACCTTTTGCTTCTGCAACAACTTCAAGATGCTGTTATGATAGCGGGCTTTCCTGCACTTCTGTAACATGGAAGCAGGTTATATATAATCCATCAGCAAATTGCAAGAGATTTTTTATGGCAGGAAATGGATATAATGGTATTAAGGACAGAATAAGCGAGTGCCAGCCGCATCCTAAATTAAGCCAGTATCCTAAATGCAATACAAGAATTGACCCTAACAAGCCTAATGAGGGCTGTGCAGATAATTCTGCTCCTTTACTTTTATCTTGCAGAAGCATTACACCTGAAATGTTAATGGGTGTCACTTTTGAACCTCCGTTTTTTGTTGAAACAACCAGATGCTCTGAATTTTCTGCAATTGCAGGAGATGGATTGGGAAAAAAATGCATTCCAAATCCTTACTATAACTTTGGTGCGGGGACTCCATGCATCGAAGGTGATTTTTGTGTTGCTAATCCTTGCTATTATGAAAACTCTTTGGGGGGTCAGCCAGCATGCTTTCCTAAAGATGACTGCCCGAGGGGGACTGAGGACAATGCAAAATGTAGCAATCCTTTTGAAAATAATATAGATTTAAGTGTTTCAGAAATAATTCCTGTTCAAGTAATAAATAATCCTCCGCATTTTGTTGAGAATAAAGGAATTGTTGTGAGAGTTAGAGTGAGCTTAGGAGAAACAGAGGGCTGTGAAGAAAAAGAGGGTGTTGAAGTAAAACTCACTTTTGGGAGATATACTGAAACAAAGTCAGCAACAGTAAAAAAGGAATACAGCAATAATGAGAAAAAAGAAGGTAAAGACACAATTAATTTTTTCATTCCTGCAGAGCATATTATTGCCGGAGAAGAAACAATTTATGCAGAACTTGACCCTAATGACAAAGTTGAGGAAACTGATGAGTGCAATAATCTTAATAACAATATCAAGATTACAATAAAGAACCAATACATAAGCAAAGCAAAAAGCAAAAGCAAGTTAGTAATAAAATTTATACCTATAAAGGTGTTTTATGATGCTTTTGCAATCACACCTCCAGAACATAACTGGGAGAAAGAGATTTCTAAGGAATTTTTCACATTCAGCCAACAATCTCTGCAAGTGGTTCGTGATGTATATCCTTTGGCAGATGTTGAGTTTAAAATTGGAACTATAGATTTTCCAGTAGAAAAAGACAGGCAAAAATATCGCTCGAGTAATAATCCAAAACCGAATCCTTGGGCGATGCTGAAAGAACTTGGGAAAATGGCTAAAAAAGACAAAACAGCAGATATTTATGCAGGTATTACTCCTTTATATTGGCTGTCTAATGTTGAAAAATTAGGGGCTTCTGGCATTGCAAATAAGAAAAACGCTCTTCTTGTCCATCTTGGCGGTGGAACAGACACGCTTGCTCATGAGATGGGACATAATTTTGGACTACGGCTGGCAAGTGCATTAAATTTAAATGCTGAAGAAAAGAAGGATTATCCTAAATTTGGCCTGCCGGCAAGCGATGGATGGAATTACAGAGAGGGAGATGCAGGGGCGAGGATTAACATTGACCAGAACAGGATGAATGCAAAAGAGCAAGATACTTCAATAAACCGCAAACAAAAATACTTTTGTTTTATGGGAGAGGATTATGATGTTGAGGGAGGAGAGCCATGGATTGACAGAGAAGATTATATAAAACTATTAAATCAGATGACAAAATAAAATGGAAGACACATTAAGATACACAAATAATCTTGTAAGCAAAATCAGGCGGGGCTATGATGCTATTCAGGACAAGTTTTTAGAACTGCAAGTTAGAGCTTTAACACCCGGCTATACAACAGGGATAGGGGGTGGTGCAGGTTTAGAGCAATTAAATAGTCCTGAGCAAAATGTTCCACCAGAAAGAAGCTATTTAAAATCTGCAATTATCGGAGGAGTTACAGGCGGATTAGCCGGGCTTGGGATTCATTATCTCGGTGAAAAAAATCTCTTTACAGATGACTCCTTTGTTAATTGGTGGCAGTCTATTGCAGGTGGGGCCGTACTTGGTGCTGGTGCTGGGGTATTAAGAACTGCTTCTAAGATATATAAAAAATTAAAACCTGTTTATTATGGAATGATTGGAGGATTAGCTTATGGGCTTTTTTCAGGAGGTTTTGAAACATTAATAAGAAATGGCGCAGCTCAAAATGGCTTTCAATCTTTATTTACATCAAATCAGTTTATTGAGTCATTAACTGGACTTGTAACTTATGCCGGAAGAATTACCAGTGATGGCTTTGCAATGCATGAGCTTGATGCAGACTTAAATCTAACTCATAGAGCAATTGAAAATGCTGGATTATGGGCTTTAGTCGAAGGCGTTACTGGACTTGGTTATAATGGAGTAAAAAAATACCTTAGAGAGAAAAAATGAAATATATCTTGGTTTTAATCATGCTGAATTTTTTTATGCAATTTGTTTCAGCTCAAACCTTGTTAATTTCCGGCTCAATTGAGTCTCCTGATGTAGCTGTTCTTGACAATATTTATCATATCTCTTCTGAAGAAGATATCCCAAACCCTGATGCTGAATATTATGCTGAATTTTTTGACAAAACAGGAAAAATGATACGATATTTTGATTTTGACACTTTCTCTGAAGAATACCCCAGATATTTTGTGTTTTCTGTTAATGTAGATGGAGAAGTATGGAGGGTTGATATAAGAAACCATGAAAAATTAATTAAAAACATGATTGTAAGCCCTAATGCTCCTGTTGTGTCTAGTGTTACTCTTGAAGGAAATAAGCTTTCATGGACTGCAAATGATATTGATAATAACAATCTTTTATATGACTTGTATTATAAATGCGATTTTGGGGAATGGAAACTAATTTTGAATGAGTTTGATGAAATAGCTTACAATATTGATTTTTCAAAACTCGATGGAGGAAATTCCTGCTTTTTGAAGGTTGTTGCAAATGACGGGTATAATGAAGCAGAAAGTGTTTCGCAGGAATTTTCTGTTGCAGACAAGCTAACAGAAGTTGGGATAATCTTTCCTAATAAGAATTCAGAATTCTCAACTAATTTTTTAAATGACCTAGGATTTTATGGGTATGTTTATGATTTAGAGGAAAGTGTTGTGGATAGCGAATTTGAATGGGTATCTAATAAGGATGGAATTATCGGGAATGAAATCTATATTAATGCTATAAGCTTGTCATTAGGAGAACATGTTATAACTTTTAATGTTAAAAACATTGATGGGAATTTAATCGGCTCTGATTCTATCAGCATTTTTGTTAGTGACAAAACAGAGCCAGACAGCTTTATTACTAGTTTAATTTTTAATGCTGAAAAGATAATCAAAGGAAACGAAACAATAATCATTACTGACATAAAAAACACAATTACAGATAACTATGCAAATATCAACTTTTATGATGGAAATCCTGATTCTGGCGGAACCTTAATTTTGACACGGGAAATCTATATTCCTGCAAATTTTGATGTTAAAATAAGTGCAACATGGATTCCACAAACTGCAGGAGATAAAGAGATTTACGTCAAGCTTGATAACTTTGAAAAAGGCGATAATAACCTGAGCAACAATATCATGAAAAAAGACATAAGAGTTTTTCCTAAAACTTCTACAGATGCAAATGGCGATGACAGGGTGAATATTCTTGATTTAATATTTGTAAGAAATAAACTTAATGCAAATGTTATTGCAGGAGATAACTGGCAGGCAGACACAAATGGAGATGGAAAAATTAATATTCTTGACATGATTGCTATAAGAAACAAGCTTAATGCAAATCTTGGAATTTTGAGCTTGATTATTTAAGCTCTTTCACGCAGAACCGCTGCTAATTCATCTGCATCTACTTTCTGTTCAGCTAGTTCTTCTAATTCGGCTCTTAATTCTTCGATTCTTTCTCTAGGCAATTCTATTTCATTAAATTCTTCATAGGGCTCATTATCAACATAAATTGTTGTTGTATAGGGCATTACTCTTCTGTTACCCTTTAAAATTTCCCTGCCAGAAATAAGCATAATTCTCTCGCCTGAATCTGATTCATAATCAAGAACAAGGTCTCTTATATCTTCAGAAGACAGGGGATACTTTATTTTTGCCATATAATCTTTGTGAAATTGCTATTTTTAAATATCAGATATAGCGCGGGCAGGATTTGAACCATGCGACCTCAAGGTTATGGGCCTTGCGAGCACTCCGGGCTGCTCCACCGCGCTATGTATATTTAACGCGGGGAAGAGCTTTTAAAGGTTGTTGTTATTTTATCTATGTGATAAAAAGAGCCTTCATAATTCATGGCTGGGGCGGAAGTCCTGAACACGACTGGCTGCAATGGCTTAAAGAGAAGCTTGAACAAAAAGGGTTTGAAGTCCATGTTCCTGCAATGCCTAATACATTTTTTCCAAAGATAAATGCCTGGACTTCTAAATTAAAAGAAGTTGTTGGAAAATGTGATGAGAATACTTATTTTGTCGGACATTCAATCGGATGCCAAACTGTTATGAGATATATTGAAAGTTTAAAAGATAAAGAAAAAGCAGGCGGGGCGATTCTTGTTGCAGGATGGTTTAATTTAACAGATGATACGTGGGATGAGAGTTATACTCCTAAAATAGCAAATGAATGGATTCATACTAAAATTGATTTTGAAAAGATTAAAAAGCATACAAAGAAAATTGTTGATTTTGCATCTGACAATGACCCTTATGTTCCTTTGAGCGATGCAGAAATATTCAGAAAGAAATTAAATGCAGAAGTAATTGTTTTGCATGGCAAAGGACATGTTTCAGAAGAAGACGGAGTTAAAGAAGTTCCTTTTGTGCTTGACAAATTGCTTGATATGATGAAATGAATATCAAAAAGAAATTTGATGCTGAAAAGATAAATAAAAGGTTTTTAATTTTACAGGTTTTATATATTATAGTTGCATTGTTCGTATTTGTTTATCTTTCTTCTTTTGTAGTATTTTCTTTTTACAAAATGCTGATTTTGGCTAATACTTTGATAATTTTATCCGGCTTTGTATACTCTTATTATGTTGCCAAATACAAATATGGATTTAAATATGGAATTGAATGGGTATATGGCGGAGACCAGGACAGAAGAAAAAACTGGAAAAAGTATCTTTATCATTTTATTTTTGATTTGATTCTTGGTATGATTTTGGCATCAGTATTTATCTATATTTTGTTCAGGTTTTACTGAAAAGATTTTTAATTTTAAGAGTATTAATTCTAAAATGAGCTGGCCAGGGAAAGGAAAATAAAATAGAGCCTAGCAGAATAAGTATTCTTAAATATTGCTAATTTAATGAATCATAATGAGATTTAATGGGCTACCCAAAGCAGAAGATGTTAGGAGTATTGAAAGCACTCCGGGCAAAGAACTTATTGTCAAAACAAAAACTGGTGAGAGAAAATGGTATTTATGGCTAACATCAGAGGGCTTGGTTGCGAGAGATTCTCCTATTGCAGAAGAGTGCCGTGAAGCAGTGCTCTCTGAAATTGTATATAAAAAAGATAGTAGGTTTAAGGGATATTGGAATATTGTAAGTGCTAGACGAATCCAGGTAAGGATTGCAGAGGTGTGAGAGAAATAGAATATTACACAGAGCAATTAGAAGAAAACTCCAAGCCTTATTTCGATGCGTTTTGTCTTCAAGGATTACTTTCTGTTTTAGAAACAGGACTATTTTGAAAACTTATAGGAAAGCTTAAATACCCTCAACTGCCAACTTTACAACACAATGACACCTAAAAGAATATTGCTTGTTCACGATGATGTGAATTCGGCAAAGCTGATGAGAATAGTATTAGAAGAGAAAAACTATGATGTTCATCATATTACTAGCTGTATTGATGCATTACCTCACTTGCAAACACCAAATATTCATATCTATTCGCATATAGTTCTTGATTCTACGCTTCCAGATGGGCAATTTGAAACATTAGCTCGAACTGCAAGAGATAGAGGTTATAAATCACGAATTGTGATAACCGGGAGTTCAGGAAAAGCAAATAAAAAAAGAACAATGGGAATCCCAAATCTTGCATATTTTGAAATAGGCACGCATGATGCTTTTGATCTTCCTTTATTTTTAGAGAATTGATGGTCATAACAAACCTTAAAAGTGCCTGATTCTAATGAGTTTAAACAGCCCGGATGGCCCAGCGGTTACGGCGCGAGGTTGCTAACCTCGTTACGCGCAAGCGTTTCCCAGGTTCAATTCCTGGTCCGGGCGTATTATTATTTTGTAATTAAAGCAGTAATTTTTTTGCCGAGCCAGTAAATTAATACAACTCCAATTAAAAGAGCGAGCAGAACATATCCTGCGTCTTTATAATATTGAAGCAGGGAATTTGTCAAGTAGCCGAAGAAAAATCCTGCTGCTGTGAAAAATATTATTTTTGGCAAAATGATAATCATACACCATGTTACATACTTTCTCAAAGGAACTTTGCTCGCACCTGCTAAAATCAAAGTCGGAACAGCAAGGGGTGTAAGCTTGGCTATTAGAAGAGTTTTGCCTAAGTGATTTTTAAAATGGTTTTCTGTTGTAATAACAAGCTTTTTGCTGATTTTGAATATATGCTCGTATTTTTCAACAATCCTGTGCCTTCCAAAGTGGCCTATTGCATAATAAATTGTATCACCCACTAAATCTCCTAAAACTGCAAGAGCAAAAATGATAAAAATATTAAAATATCCCAGAGATGCAGCAAATGAAGCCGCAGTTGTTATAATCGGGCCTTCGATAATCATTAGAATAAAAATCAGCAGATATCCTTGAGTCTGCACAAAAGCCAATGCACTTGTAAATGTTGTTAAGTCCATTTTGTCACCTCCTTATTAGCAGATAATTTTTGTTAATAAATATTGGCTTTGATAAATTTAATGGGCATGATGTTCAGAAGCTGTAAGTGAGTAATAAAGGTTTTCTAATTTTTTAACGCTTTTATTAATATCGAAATTTCTACTTTTAGCACTGCTTTTTTTTGCCATTTTCTTGAGCAGTTCTTTATTCTTTGCAATTTTAATTATTTTTTCTGCTAAGTCTTTTTCATCTCTTGGATTAAACAAAAATCCATTATCTGAAACAAAATCAACTGAAGAACTGTCTTTTGAATTTGCTATTAAAATTGGCTTTCCACAAGCCATTGCTTCCAATACAACCATTCCTTCCAATTCTGCGAATGATGGGAGAACAAAAATATCGCATGAATTGTATGCCAAAGGAAGTTCATTGTCTGAAATTCTCCCAAGAAAATTTATTTTATTTCTTACATTTAAACTCTCTGCAAGTTTTTCCAGTTGCTCTTTCATGAAACCCACCCCAACTATATTCAAAACAACATTATTGGCCTTTTCTAAGATGTGGGGCATGGCCTTTATTAAAATCTCCACATTCTTTATTGGGTTTAGTCTGCCTACAAAAATGATGTTAAAATTATTTTTAGAGATAGAATATCTTTTCATAAATCGGCTTGGATTTAATTTCTTAAATTTATTCAAGTCAACGCCATTGCTTATAACAGTTGTTTTTATATTATACTTCTTTAAAATCTGCTCGGCAAATTTTGACGGGCATATTGTGATATCTGCTTTTTTATAGATATTGGCCATGTATCTGTTTGCAAGGCGTATGATAATGGGGTTATTGATTATTTTTGGCAGATGAAAGAAAATATCCTCTGGCTGGGTATGTGAATGAGCTACTGTTTTAATTCCAAGCTCTTTTCCGGCTTCTATCGCTCTTGATGAAGCTGGATTTGGATACATTACATGAATAATATCAATCTTTTCTTTTATGAATATTTTTTTTAATTGCTTAACTTTTGGAAATGCCAGACGAAAACGCTTTTCTGTCTTTGGTACAACCAAAGATTTGAATCTGTAGGTTTTGAATCCATTATAATTTTCTATATCTTTTGTATCAGGATATTTAGCCGCAATAATTATGATTTTGTGCCCGCGTTTTTTTAGCAAATTGGCAAATCTTAAGGCAGAAACAAATGATCCTGCAAGCTGATTATTTATTGCATCTGAAACAATTACGATGTTTAGTCTTTTCATGTTAAATTTTTATTTCTGTCAAAATACCTTTATGGTCAGATAAAAACTCATTTTCATTGTATACATAGTTAGTCATATAATTTATTTTAGCTTGGCCTCTGTAAAAGATATAATCCAATTTTCCGGGGCAGGATTTGTCAAAATATTTCCTGATTTTAGACGGCTTTCCAATGAAAGAGGGGTCATGAAAAAGGGAGATGTCTTCTGCTTTTGTTTTTTTCATAAAATCTTTGTATATCTTTGTCCCAGGATGCATATTCAAATCACCTATAATAAAACAAGGGTTAGCAAGAGATATTTTTCGTATTTCTTTTGCTATCTCTTTTATCTGCTGTTTTATTAATATCAATCCTTTATTGTTTTTTGAATAGTCGTTTTTATAATTGCAGGTCAGATGAGCGTGAAAGCAATAATAAACTTGATTTCCTGCCTGGATTTTAAGCTTCATAAATCCTTTTCCAGCTAGTTTATCTAAAAAACTCATGTCTGTCCAATAGCCGGATTTTGAAAATTCATAGAATTTTTTTTCTGTGATTGGAAATTTTGAAAAGAAGCATAATCCTCCACCCATTTTAAGCAACCCTCCATGGGTAATGTAATTGTAGTTATATTTACTCAGCAACTTTATAAGTTCTTCTTTATGAGACTTTAGCGGCACTTCCTGCAGGAAAACTAGGTCTGGATTTATTTCATTTATTTTTTTAGCTATCAGCTTAATTCTTGTTTTGGGACTTGGCGACAGCAAGGGCACTAAAAAACAGTTCAAGGTCAAAATTTTCATAAGATTATCCCCTTGCCTCTTTATTAAGTTCAAAATATTTTGAAGAACCCTCAAAATAGCGAGTAACTGATGAAATTAACATCTGCGATGAAATTAAGCCAATTATATAATTTCTGTTTTTCATTGAAAACCCAGTATAAAACTCTATATATACTTTTCTGGAAATTTGTTCATTTTTGTGAAATCATAAATATTTTAGATAATTAGTTTTGCATAGTTTTAAATACCATGAAAAAGACTCTTTTGTGTCGTTAAGACAGTATAGGTAAAAACGTCTATGAAATAGGGTACAAATGTACATACTATTTCTTTGTTATATCGATTAACTGTAAATTAAACGAAATCAATTAAAATTGATTACGAGATAAAATGGAAAATATTGAGAAATTTAAGAAATTAAATTTAAGCGAGAGTATTTTAAAGGCTATTACTAGTGCAAAATTTAAAGAGCCTACTGAAATACAGGAAAAGACAATTCCTCTTTTATTAGAGGGAAAAGATGTCATTGCCAGCTCTGCAACTGGCTCTGGAAAAACACTTGCATATGGGGCAGGGATTATAGGCAAAATTGAGAAGGGAAAGGGTATTCAGGCATTAGTCCTAACACCTACAAGAGAATTAGCTGAACAGGTCACACGAAGCTTAAGAGTTTTTTCACATCACTATGGATTAAATATAAATGAAATATATGGTGGAGTTTCTATTGAGCCACAAATACGTGGTTTAAGCAGGGCAGATATTGTTGTTGGAACACCTGGAAGAATTTTAGACCATTTAGACAGAAGAACATTAGATTTGAGAAAGATAAAATTTCTTGTTTTAGATGAAGCAGACAGAATGCTGGAAATGGGATTTATTAATGATGTTGAAAAAATCATTAATTCGTGCCCAAAAGAGAGGCAGACTATGCTTTTCTCTGCTACAATTTCACAAGATATAGAACGAATTGCTGCCAGATACATGAAACATCCTGTTCGTGTTGAAGTTGAGTCTTATATTGACTCTTCAAAATTAACCCAGATTTACTATGACACTCCAAGCAATATGAAATTTTCATTGCTTGTAGCTTTATTAAAGAAAGAGAAAAGCGGATTAGTTATGGTTTTCTGCAATACTAGAAGAAATACAGACCTTGTTGCTAAAAATTTGAAAAGATATGGAATTCGCGTGCTGGCAATTCATGGAGGATTATCACAAAATAAGCGCAATGATATAATTCAGACATTTCATTCAGAAGAAGTTCTGACACTAGTTTGCACTGACGTTGCAGCTCGTGGTCTTGATATAAAGAATGTGTCTCATGTTTACAATTATGATGTTCCAAAAACAAGCATAGAGTATATACACAGAATTGGAAGGACAGCAAGAGCCGGCAAAGAAGGAATTGCTATCAGTTTGGTTTCCCAGAGAGATTATGATAATTTCAGAAAAGTCTGTGAAGATGATTCTCTAAAAATAGAAAATAAGCCTCTGCCTGAATTAGAGTATTTACCTGTTAATTTTTCGATAAGGGACGGGAGCTCTTTCAGACAGAGAAGTTTTGGAGACAAAGGCCGAAGAAGTTACACAGGATTTAGGCGAGAAGGACCAAGAAGTTTTGGCGGACAGCGAAGTGAGCATAAGCCAAGAGAGCAACGAAGCGAGGGAGAGTATAGGCAAAGAAGCCAGAGAAGCGAGGGAGAGCATAGAAGTTATAGACCGAGCAGATTCGGCAACAAAGAAAAACGAAGAAGTGGAAGGCCTTTTGGCGGACGAGAAAGAAGCAGATATTAAAAACTATAACTCAAATTCATCTATAAAATCAACTATTACTTTATATTTTTGTGACATCCTCTGTGGGCTAAAGCCCACAGCGTCCTTTAATAATTCTGCTCAACCAAAAGCATGATGAAACTCTTGTTTCTTCACATAATCAAAAACTTCATCAAAATTAACTCCAACAGAACAACAAAAATATCCTGCATTCCAGAAATGCCCTCTCGGATATTTTAATCGCAAGTTCGGACAAATCCTAAACAAAATATACGACGACAAACCTTTAATTATCTGCAAAAGTTTTGCATCGCACATTGTTCTTAGGCAGTCAACAATCATGTGCGAGTGATTTTCAAGAACTTTAAAAATCACAATTTCAATTTTGTGTTTTTTGCATGCTTCTTCAATCGAGACCTTGCAAAAAACTTTTATTTTCTCTTTTTGCATCATGTTGTATCGGTATTTAGTTGTTATCTGCACATGTTTATAGTTGTGTCCAACTGAATTTCCATAATGTTTGTATTCCATTTTAGCTCCTGCTGTCTTTTAGAAAGCAAAGATTTATTTAGCGAGAAAGCTATAACTACATTGAATGTTTTCAATGAGCTACAACCAGCTCATTTATACTTATTAATTAAAATAGAAATAGTTAACGCAATTCATCTATCGGCTAAAGCCGATAGGTTTCTTGCTAAAAGTCTAAAAACCTGAAGCCTGTTGATGCTTTGAGGTATGAATCAGTGAATTTTATGTATCATTGGGCTGCGAAAGCAGCCTATTTTATACTTTATTTATATATTATTTGTCTTACATTTAATAATAAAGCATTATTTATAGGAAGATTTATATATTAAATATGCAACATTTAATTATGAAAGAAAGAAATATTGATTTGGCTATAAGAATTGAAGGCATTAACACAGTTGAAACTATAAAAAAAGAACTTAATGTGAACAGAGCGAGAGCTATTTACCTTCTTTATAGATTGAGAAAGGAAGGATTTGTGATAACTAAAAGAAACTCCGTTGGGAAGAGAATTTATTATATTTCTCCAAAGAATGCAATTGGCGGCACAAGCTATGTTGAAATTCTAAACCAAAACAGCCCGATAAAAATGGTCACTTCTGAAGTTCATAAGATATATGGGGGGAAACCATCAATTGAAGAGACTTTAATTCATTTCATTAATAAAAAAGACATTAGATATCTTATTTCTGTGCTTGCATTATTTAGAAAGATAAAGAACTGGCATGAACTGTATCATCTGGCTAAAGAGAATGAGATTTTACGGGAAGTCGGGGCGCTTTATGATGTTGCAAGGCAGGTAATTCCTAAAATCAGGAAAATGCCTAAGAGATTTCAGAACAATGCGCTTCCAAAAGGAAATGTGCATTACAAATACATTGTTGATAAGTTTCAATCTTCTGATTTTAAAGCTATAGAGAAAAAATGGAAAGTTTTTATTCCGCTGAATCTTGCTGATTTGGAGGAATATAAAAGATGATAACTATAAAAGACCAGCAGGAAGTGCTTGTTAAGATTTCTAAAGGAATTTCAAAAGAAATAACAGCATATACTATTGGCGGGACTGCAATGATGTTTTTGGGCCTGAAAGATTCTACATTGGATATTGATATTGTATTTACAAGCGAGGAAGACAGAAGCGCCTTCAAGAAAGCAGTTAAAACTCTTGGATTTGAAGATATGGACTCTGCAATTGTATATGGAAAAAGGGACAATTGTCCTGATATGGTAAAGCTTCCAGATTCCAGAATTGACTTATTTCTTAATGAAGTGATAAGCTTTATTTTTTCAAAAAATATGCAGGCAAGGGCAAAGGAGATACACCAGTTTGGAAATTTAATACTTAAAGTTGCAGATGTTCATGACCTGATTATTATGAAATGTGCTACGAACAGGATAAAGGACAAGGATGACATATTAAAGATTATAAAAAATTCGCAGATAAACTGGGATATTCTGGCTGATGAAGCAGAACATCAGTTATCTTTGGGCAAGGAGCAGGCAGTTTTAAGCTTGGGAACTTTACTTGAGGAATTAAATAATAATCATAATGTTGAAGTTCCAAAGCAGGTTCTGGACAAGCTTTGGAATCTGCTTGAAAAGCAGATACGCAGCAAAAAGAAGCTTAGAAAGGGATAAAAACTCTGTTCCCTTTCAATAAACAAGCCTCCACGCATTTGCCAAAGGATGCCACCATAAATTATCAATTTTGTATTTTTGCACATACTCTTTTGGAATTAAATTTTTAGGGATATTCTCTCCTGCGAACACATTTGCTGTTAATTTCTTTATCACCTTTCTTATAGATTTCTTTAAAGGGCTATTTTCTGCTAAATCATTAAATGCTTTTTCTAAAGAAGGCTCGGCGAAAACAATTCCATTAGAAGGTTTAGAGAGCCCCATTTATTAATATCGCTTTTTATGTATAAATAGTTTTCCTGCTTCAGGGCTCCAGATGTAGACAACAAAACCTTTCTTATCTATTCCTATCTTGTTATTATCCCATAAATATTTTAAAATAATGTTAAAAGTACCCCACATTGTTTTTTTAGGCAGATTTTGAAATAACGCTGTTTTTTTATACTCGCCAGAATGTTCTTTTATGAATTTCTCCACCATTATTACAGTCTCCAATCTAGGGCTTCTGGTTATTATATTTTCAATATTAAATTGCATTTTAGTCTCCATGTTAGTTTCCATTTTTTGTTATTTTTGTTAGTTTCCAGTTTATCAGATGATTATATTATCAATTGATAGTATTTAAATGTTTCATTTCTGGGCGGTGGCAGTGCGAGGGTTTTGGTGGGAAGAGAGGAGTGCGGGAAATCATAATAATTCTTAAAAACCTTGCAGTTATAATCAAAACATGGATGAATCAAAAAAAGGAATAATAAAAGCTCTTGATAATATTGTAAATGAAAGAAGAAAGATTGTTCTATGACATTATACTGGTTATGAATGTCATGGCGGCGGGGATGGGCATAGTTTTGATGATGAATCTGTTAAGGTAATTCGTGAAAGATGCCTGCATGTGCATACTCATTCTGTTATTGAAAGAATAAGAGCAAGAAGAGAATTAAAAGCAGAGTATCAGAGCGTAGAAGACAGGGAGTTGAAATGGCTGGCTGGAAACGCAGCAGGCTATTCTGACTCGAGAATGGCTTTTCACAAGGCAATGGCAGAAAATCCAGTCAGAGCAATTGCCAAGGCATCTGTTCCATGGATTGGAGTAGCATTTTATGTTTCAGCTGTCGCAGGCGGGCTGTATCTTGTGCTAAGGGCGCTTGGCTTGGATAAATGATTGGGGAGAGAAGTGCGAAAGGACTAATAATAGCATTTAAAAAGTTTGTAATTGTTGCAATATTACTAAAATAATGGGGAGCAGTATTCTTTGAGTATTGCTCCCTCCCTTTATAATATGCGGGTGATGATTTTTAATGATGTGCAAAATTTTAATGGTTCTTTAAGCCTTCTTAATAATCGCTTTAAGAAGGATGAAAAGAGATTTTGGGATTATAAGAAATATATCCCTTTTCTGATTAATAAGCTTCGTTCTTTGCAGGATTTTAATAATATAAACTTTACATTAATTAAAGCTTTCTTTTATCAGGGAAGTTATAGCAATAATTTAATAAAAAATTTTAAATGGAGCTGCCATCAAAAAATAAATAAGATAAACCAATTAATAAGCAAGGAACAGTATCTGCTCAATATTATTTCTCAATCTAAGGTCTCTAATATACTAAGAAAAAAAGTTAATTCTCATGTAGAAAAAATTAAAGAAGATTTAGTTAAAGAAAATGCAGAGCTTTACTTCTATATAGAAAAGCAGGAAAGGAATTTTGAAGGACAAAAGAAGTTTCTGAAAGAATTAGAAAATAATCCGATTATAGAAATAAAATCTACTCCTCTGAAACAAAGCGATGGGGAAGTTTATCAAAAAGGTATTGATGTACTTCTCGCAATAGACTTAGTGCATCTTGCTCATATAGATGCCTATGACGTGGCAATAATTCTGAGCGGTGATACTGATTTGATCGAAGCAGTAAAATTAGTAAAAAGCCTTGGTAAAACCATAATTATTTTTGCTTACCATACTTCAGGAGACCCGGAAAAGAGCAATATTTCTGATTTAATGACCTATGGCAAATTTATTAATCTTAAGGATTTGACAAATGAAGAAATAGGAGAAATGTCTAAATTGAGAGTAAAAGAGTAAATAAAAACATAAGGTAAGAAGGTCCGTCAATCCTACTAACCGCGTTAAGCACGGGATTCGTCAGGCCCTATTCCCTTATGATTATCATAAGAATAGAGGGTATATATGCTTTTCGGCGGGTGGAAAGGATAAAGAGCTTTTTGGGGGGTTAAGCATTGCTTGATTGGCGAAGGTTTTGGCGGGGGAAAGGGATTAAGTTTGAAGTTTCTTAAGTTTTGGGGGATGTAATTTAAAGGAATTAAGAAAACTTATTAAACACCATTATCTTTGAGGATTAATGGAGAACGAAGGATTTTTAAGAAATAAGATATTTGTTATTTTATGCTTTATTTTTCTATTAATTTTTGGGATATTAATAATCTCGATTAATCTTCAACTGATTCCATTTATTTTTTATGGAAGTTTGAGATATTTAATTCTGATTCTTTTTATCTTTGGCCAGGGATATGTTTCTTATTTATCTCTTGGATATTTTGGACTGAAAAAATCCACAATGATTATTTTAATGTTAATATTGAGCATATTAATTTCAGTATCTTTTTTTATTATACATAGCCAAATTGCTAGTTATTATATTGATTTGTCAAATAAAGTGATTGCAGCGCCTGCAGAGTTTGCTAATGCTATTAATATCTTTAATGTCTCAAACATTCTAAATATTTATCTTGTTATCTTGCTTATAACTCTTGCTTATCTTCTCTTTCCGGTTATTGATTTTTTTATGAAGAAAGAGCATATTCATGAGTAAGAGGCTTAAGATGGAGTTTTTGGATAAGAATTCTGTCGCCATGCCTTACAAAATAGACAATTGTTTTGCCTATTTGATATTCATTTGGATTTTTCAAAACCATCATTTAGCAAAAGAAAGGTTGTTTTTATTGGCTTCTTACTCATCTTAATAATAATCTTTTTGCTACACATAATTATTTAAATTATTTAACTCTTGAAAAATCATGGATTTAAAAGAGTATCAGGAATTTTGCAAATTAACAGCAAGAGAATTTGATTCAAAGGATATTGAGATTTTAACATGGGGCTTAGGAATTACTGGTGAGGCTGGAGATGTTGCTTCGTGCATTAAAAAAACATTTGCCCATAAAAAAGATGTTAGAGAAGGGATAAGGGAAAATATTGGCGATGTAATGTGGTATGCAGCAATGATATGCAATTTTTTTGGATGGAATTTTAATGAAGTTGTTGAAGAAAATGTGAAAAAGTTAAAAGAAAGATATCCTGAAGGATTTAAATTTGAAAAGGCACAGAGAGATATGATTGACTGGAATGAGAAGAAGTAATTAATAATTTCAGAATTCACTTAGGAATCTTTATTAATGATATGTTCTTATTTTAGAACATGAAAAAATGGGTGTATTGGCTCTCTCCTCTTCTGGTGGTTTTAATATTGCTATTCTGGTTTTTTTCTATTATTGTAACGTATGATTCTGAACTCGCAAAATATCCTAATACTTCACATATAGCTCAAATAGCAACTATTTTTGGAAATTTTATTGTCTTAGAGCCAAGCTCTTCTTTAATAACTTTTTTGGGAATAACAAGCATAATTCTTAAACTAATTTCAATTTTTCTAGCTTTTGCTATCTTTTTTGCTTTTTATAAATTAATAACAGAAAAATCCTTAGGTAAATCAATTCTTTATCTATTTTTATATACCTTTATGATTTCCTTTATTTCATTTTTAACATTTATAATTTCTTTCCAGATTGATAGACCTAAAGATATGGGTGGTTTAATTGGAATTGTTCTGCCTATTGCATTTTTAGTTTTGTTTGGCACTATAAATTTTCTAATTGTTTTGTTTACTAAAATTATTACAAAGAAAAACTCAATTTAGTAATGCTTATTAATAAGCTATTCTATATAAATTTATGATTACACTAGGAATGCTCCAGGAAAAAATGCATAAGCTAAAAAACTGGGCAATTGAAGAAGACTCAATTGTCAAGGATAAATTGTTCAGGAATTTTAAAGAAGCACTTGAATTTGTAAATAAAGTGGGAGAGATAGCTGAAAGGGAAAAACATTATCCGTCAGTCATAATTTCTGAAGGCAATGTTAGAATGAGCTTAACTACGAGTGAAGAGAAAGGTGTTAGTGAAAAAGACTTTGCAGTTGCTGAAGAAATTGATAAAATATAATTATTTTTCCTTGCCCTTTAATTTTATGCCCAATTTTTTCAATTCTTCTGCATGGGCTTGAATTAATGCTTCTGTAGTCTGAATTAGTTTAACAAGCTCGTTTCTTTCACCTAAAAGAGTATTGATAGAACCCTTGTGATAGCCGATTTTTTCTTCTTTAGAAACATTTGGCTCGTTAGTTTGCGCCATAAATATTCAGTGATTAGAAATTATATAAATGTATTGAATTAAGCAGTACTTAGTATTTTTCCTAAATTATTGCAAACAACTTTATCAAGCCGACCAGCACTACCTAGCTTAAATTCAAAGCCTAAACTTTGATAGAGTGCTAATTTGGGGTGATAAGGCTTATCTGCTGAAGCTGTATGCGGACGAGGAAGTATTGCGCACATTGAAAATGCATTTGACTGCGTTCCCAACGTTGCTAACTTCTGTAAAAGAAGCTTTTCTATTTTGCCATCATAAATCCGATTCCCTGCTAATTGTTTAACATAAATCAAACTTTCTCTTGTGTAAACACAATAGCCTAATGGAGAGCCTGAAAAAGAAGCTGCAGCAACTAAGCATGTTCCTCTCTTTACAGCCTCTGCTAAAATTTTCTTTTGTGCAGAAAGCCAACTTGTTGATGTTGGTTTATTTTTTTGAACTGGATAAATGTCTCTGAATTGAGCGAATAAATAATCACCAAGCATTAATAGGTCTCCTTCGGTTGCTTTTCTTATTGAAATTTGTGCAGGTTTTCTTGGAGGAGGTACATTTTGTTTTTTCATAATGTTTTTGAAATCAAAAAGTCCTTGAGTTTTTGTTTGGGACTTTTGGATGCTCAAGATGCGACCACATCTTAAAAGATGTGATTTTCGTCAAGCATCTTGACATAACTGAGTTTATAAATTTTATTAAACGAACTCAAAGTGAGCGTAGGGGAATGAAGCTCTATAAATCTTCCTTCTTGATTTTGCTTTGTGTCGCGATAAAGTTTTATTTAGTTCTACACGCACCGAAAGGTCTTTTTTATCTGCCCGTGCAACAAATACAGTGCTAAAGCCTCCAAGCCTTAGAAAAAATGGCTCTATTTTTGCATGTGGTGAAAGATAGAATGAATCAATTAACAGATAATACTTGTCACCTTTAATTTGTGAGAGCGCAGAAGGAGATGCATAACGACTTACTGCTCTGGGCTTGTCAAAAGCATAAGAATTAGGATAGTCTTCAGGGCGTTCGTGTTCTGCAAATTCACTTTGAAAACCAGTATTAATCATAGAAACCATTGAGTTAAAGGAGTCTTGCTTAGAGCTAATAACACCTCTTACCAGCGGCAGATGCACGAGCTGGTATTTGGCTGTAAAAATCCCTGATGGAGCAATTCTAAAAGCAGAAAACTTCCCATCATGAGCTAAAAAAACACCGGCCTGGCCATCTCCAGACTTTCTAATTAATTCTTTAGCCCCAATAACCTGCTCTGTAATATTCCCAAATACTTTTACCCATTCAGCAATATCGCTCCAATCCTGCCTTACTGAAAATTTTTTTCTCATTGAATCAGTCAAACTTATGGGCTTTTAAATATTTCTTTAGGTTTATTTAAGATTATCTGATTAAAATAAATGTTTATAAAATAACAATATTTTATGTGAGGATGATAAAAGAGGTGCTTTATTTAATGGCTATAGTTCTTGGCATTCCTGCCGGATATCTAATAGCCTGGATGACGCGCGATGAACTTGTTGCTGGAAGAAAATGGTTTAAAATTGTAATTGGCGCATTTGCTCTCACAGGCATTGTTTTTTTAATTAAAAATAATCTTCCCATTGTTCTGACTTCATTGTTTGCTATTGTTGTTTCTTTTATTTCCCTGATTAAGAGCAGGGACAAAAAATGGTGCAGAATTTGATGCTGTCGGCTTTGTTTAATAAGTCCTAATTAGAGCTTGCCAGCTCGGGGATTCTAAATGACAAAATTAACTAAATTTATAAAAAGAAAAAACAGAGGATTATAATGGCTGAAAGACATGAGATGAATGAAAAACATGTTTTGGAGTTCTGGGAACAGAATGAGATTTATAAAAAAAGTGTGAAGAAAAATGCCAAAGGCAAAAAGTTTTATTTTATGGATGGGCCTCCGTATGCAACAGGATACATCCATCTTGGGACTGCCCTGAATAAAATTCTGAAAGATGTTGCTATGCGCTCCAGGAGATTGCAGGGCTTTGATGTCTTTGACAGGCCAGGGTATGATACTCACGGCGTTCCAATTGAAATTAAGGTCGAAAAGGAAATTGGATTACAATCCAAGCAGGATATTGAAAAATTTGGCGTTGGTAAATTTGTTGAAAAATGCAAGGATTTTGCTACAAAATATATCGGAGTTATGAATGATGAATTCAAAAATCTTGGAGTTTGGATGGAGTGGAATAATCCATATCTAACTTTATCTGATGATTATATTGAAGCAATCTGGAACGCTTTCAAAGAAGCTGACAAAAAGGGGCTGTTATATCTTGGAAAATATCCGGTTCATGTCTGCACAAGATGCGAGACAGCTGTTGCATTCAATGAAATAGAGTATGGCAAACAGAAAGATACTTCTATTTTTGTCAAGTTTCCTTTAAAGAATAAGAAAAATACCTTTTTATTAATCTGGACTACAACGCCATGGACATTACCTGGAAATACAGGCGTAATGGCTAATCCTGATGTTGATTACCAGGAGGTTGAAGTTGCAGAAGGTGAGAGATGGATAATTGCGAAAGAGCTTGTTCCAAATATAATGATGCATCTTGAAAGAGGATTTACTGTTAAAGATGAATATAAAGGCGAAAAAATGGAAGGATGGGAGTATACAAATCCACTTTCCAAGCATTTGAAATTAGAAGTTAAAAATGGATATAAAGTTGTTTTATCAGCAAGATATGTAACAATTGAAGATGGAACAGGGCTTGTTCATTGCGCTCCAGGACATGGAAAGGAAGATTATGAAGTTGGCAAAGAGTATGGACTAGATATGCCTTCTCCGGTTGCAATAAATGGATTATTAACTGAAAAGGCTGGAAAGTATGCAGGAAAGAAAGCAAGAGAGGTTGATAAAGAAATAATTGAGGACTTAAATAGAGAAGGATTTTTAGTATACAAATTAGAGTATGAGCATGATTATCCATTATGCTGGAGAGATAAAACTCCACTCATAATGATTTCACAGCCACAGTGGTTTTTGAAAATATCTGAAATACAAAAAAAACTTCTTGAAGAAAATGAAAAAAATAACTGGGTGCCTGATTGGATGAAGTTAAGAATGAAAGCGTGGCTTGAAGGAATTTCTGACTGGCCTGTTTCAAGACAGAGATACTGGGGAACTCCTCTGCCAATATGGTATAATGAAAAAACTGGCGAAAAAATAGTTGTTGGAAGTATAGAGGAATTAAAAAAATTATCAGGAAAAAATAAAATAGACCTGCATAAGCCTGGAATTGATGAAATTGAAATAAAATCTAAAACTGGAAAATTGAAAAGAGTTCCTGAAGTTCTGGATGTCTGGTTTGATTCAGGAGTTTCGAGCTGGGCTGCTTTAGGATATCCCAAAGATAAATCTAAATTCAAAAAGTATTGGCCTGCTGATTTAAATATAGAAGGAAAAGACCAGATAAGGGGATGGTGGAATTCAGAAATGATTTTATCTGAAATAATGTTTGGAAAAAAACCTTTTGACAGTATAATTGTACACGGGCTTGTGCTTGACCTTGGAAAGAAAAAGATGTCGAAATCTGCAGTAAATATAATCTCCCCACAGGATATTATTGATAAATATGGAAGAGATTATATGAGATATTATTTTACAAAAGTTTCCAAAGGCGAAGACTTTGCTTTTGATGAAAAAGAATTCAGCGAAATACAAAAAGTTTTTAGGATTTTAATGAATACAAACAATTTTGTGAACCAGCTGCGGAAGGAAAAATCAGCATTGAAAATCGAAGATAAATGGATTTTATCTAAATTTAATTCGCTTATAAAAAATGTTGAAAATAACTACAAGGATTATAGATTTTCAGAAGTTGTACAGAAACTTGAAGAGTTTCTTATTACAGATCTAAGCAGGACTTATATTCAAATAATAAGAGAGAGAGCTGATGAAACTTATGAGCTGATGAATGAAATAAGAGTTGGGCTCCTGAAATTATTCGCGCCAATTATTCCGTTTACAACAGAAAAAATATGGCAGGAACTTCGTGAAAAGAAAGTTGCAAAAGAGGAAAGCGTGCATTTAAGCGAGTGGCCAAAATGCAATGATGCAAAAATTGATGTTAAACTTGAAAAAGATTTTGGAAGTGTTTTGAAAATAATTGAAGCTGGATTGAGCGAAAGAGACAAAGCAAAGGTTGGATTAAGATGGCCTCTTGCCAAAGCTATTGTGCAAAGCGAATTGAAATTAAGCGAAGACTTTAAAGAAATAATTGCAAGGCAATTAAATATAAAAAAGATTGAAATAAAATCCGGAAAAGAGATGAATATTGAATTGGACACTAAAATAAATCTTGAATTAGAAGGTGAAGGTTATGCAAGAGAATTTGCAAGAAGAATTCAGGCAGAAAGAAAAAAAGCAGGCCTTCAGAAAGGAGATTTGATAAGCTTAGATGTATTCGTCGATAAAAAATTGAAGATAATGCTTGAGAAAAATATTAATTTCCTAAAGGAAAGAACAAACTCAAAGGAGATTGAATTTACCGACGGCAAATTAATGAAAAATCCGATAAAATTTGAAATAAAGGACAAAGCTATTTCTATTGAATTTTCATAATTCTTTAGGGACACCGAGTAGAAAAGATTTAAATACTAAAATGCTTTTGAAAACACGAAGAGGCTGACTTGATATGATAATAAAAGAAGAATTTTTAAGTAGGCTACGAAAAATATTTGACTTAAATCTTTATGAAGCAAAGGTTTGGACTGCTCTTCTGTCAAGAGGGGTGTCGACTGCTGGGGAATTAAGCAATATTTCTGATGTACCAAGAAGTAGGACATATGATATTTTAGAGTCACTTGAGAAAAAAGGGTTTATTGTAATGAAAATTGGCAAGCCAATTAAATTTGTTGCGCTAAAACCTGAAGAGGTTATAGAAAGAGTCAAGAGAAACCTTGTAGTCAGTGCGCAGGAAAAAAGCAAAAGGCTTGAAGAACTAAAAGATGATGAAGTTCTTGGAGAATTAACTTCTTTGTTCAGCAATGGTGTTAAATTTGTTGAGCCTTCTGACTTGTCAGGAAGCTTGAGAGGAAGACAAAATATGTATAATCATCTTGATATGATGGT
>CAYIRC010000009.1:0-31194 GCA_964365855.1 Candidatus Woesearchaeota archaeon | reverse complement strand
CTTGAAAAAGGAAGCAAGGCAATAAGTGTTAAGAAAAATGAGAATTTTTCAGAATGGTTTTCGGAAGTTGTGCAAAAGGCAGAACTTGCTGATTTAAGATACAATGTCAAGGGATTTTTGGTTTTTCAGCCATGGAGCGTTTTAGCTATGGAAAAAATGTATGATATTTTCCATAAAGTTCTGCAGAAAAAAGGGCATAAGCCATATTTTTTCCCGACTTTAATTCCTGAAAGCAACTTAAAAAAAGAAAGTGCGCATGTTGAGGGGTTTACACCCCAAGTTTTTTGGGTTACAGAGGGAGGGGATAAAAAGTTTGAAGAAAAGCTGGCATTAAGGCCAACATCTGAAACTGCTTTTTACCAGATGTTTAACTTATGGATAAGAAGCTATAAGGACCTGCCATTTAAAACTTATCAGAGAGCAAATGTTTTTAGATATGAAACAAAAGCTACTCGGCCTTTTTTAAGAAGCAGAGAGTTTCATTGGATTGAAACTCATTGCGCTTTTGCAACAAAAGAAGATGCTGAAAAACAGGTGCAAGAAGATATGGAAACAACCAAGGAGGTTTTACATGATACTTTCAGCCTGCCATTTATCTTTTTTGAAAGGCCTGCCTGGGATAAATTTCCTGGGGCAGCCAGAACATTTGCAGCAGATGTGCTAAACCCTGATGGAAAGGTAATACAACAGCCATCTACGCATATGATTTCTCCTGATTTTCCAAAAGCCTTTGATATTAAGTATAAAGACAGAGATGGAAAAGAGAAGAATGTTTTTACAACATGCTATGGCCCGGCAATTTCAAGAATTTTTGCGAGTATTGTAATAGTGCATGGCGATGATAAAGGACTTAAGTTTCCATGGAATGTAGCACCTTTACAGGTTGTAATTGTACCGATAAGCAATGATGGTAAACTAATTGAAAAGGCAAAAAAACTTAAAAAAAAGATTGAAGAATTTGCTTCTGTTGAGATTGACTTAAATGATAAAAGCCCCGGGGAGAAGTTTAATTATTGGGAAATGAAGGGTGTTCCTGTTAGAATTGATTTAGGATTGAAAGAACTGGAAAGTAAAAAATTAACTGTATTTAGAAGAGATTTGGATGAAAAACAAATAATTGATGAAAAAGATGTTATGAAGTACATTAAAAAAATAGCCGAAGAATCTGGAAAGAATTTGATTAAAAAAGCTGATAAGGTATTTGAAAGCAGAATTAAAAATGCAAAGAATCTTAACGAAATGAAAAAAATTATTGAAGAAGGTGGAATAGCAAGATGCAATTTTTGTTCTGTTGGAAAAGAAGGGATTTCATGTGCAGAAATTGTTGAAAAGCAAGCAGGGGCAACAGTTAGAGGAACAAGGCTTGAAAAAGAAAAACTGTTTGGAAAATGTGCAATTTGCGGAAAGAATGCTAGTGAAGTAGTTTATGTAGCAAGAGAGTATTAAAAATCTTTAAATATACGCTTTATTTGTTTATAGTATGAAAATTAAGGTGAATATTAATAAAAAAAGATTCTTTATCTTATTAGCAACTATGTTTGTTATTGGTGGAGGGCTTTTTGCTTATGCATATACAACTGATGGAAGTGGGAATCCGGCTATTATGGGACATAGTGCTGATGAGGTTGAAGGAGCAGGATTTGGACAATTTATGGAGATTATAGGCACACAAAAATCTTCAATTAATCTAGCAGAAACAGATGGTTTTTTAATTGTTAAGGCTTATCTTGCCTGCTGTGGTAATTATGTTTCTATATCTGAAGGAGAAACTGATACTTCTCTGGTTCAAGTTGCAAAAATGTTCGTTCTTGATAGTCAAGGAAGGTCTGCTCATGAAAATACTGTAACTATTCCGATTTCAAAAGGGAATTACTGGAAAATAGAAAGCAATATCGGTTTCACTGCTTTTTGGAAGCCAATAAATTAGAAAATATAATCATAACAGAATTAGTAACTTTTTTATAGCGTTTTCTTCTTGATTAATAATGGCAGAACTTAGTTTTCAAGCAGGTGATTATGTAAAATTGCGGTTAGCTTTAAGTGAAATAGAAGGACGGGTGCTGGAAAGCCCTGATACTTCTATAGTATTATTTAAGCTTAAATCAGGATATAATATTGGGATTCCAAAGGAGAATATTTTAGGGAGCAAGATAATCCAAAAGTTTAAGGAAGAAAAAAAAGAATTTGTTCTACCAATAAAAGAAGGCTTGCCTAAAATCGGACTTATTATTACAGGAGGAACAATTGCAGCTAAATTAGACCCTCGAACAGGCGGTGTTCACTGGCTGACTGATTTGCCTGAATTTACCAAGTTTTATCCTGAATTATTTAAAATTGTTAATGTAAAAAAGATTGATGTGCCGTTTATGACTGCGTCTGAATCAATGACTTTTGAACACTGGAGAAAGATTGCTGAAAGCGCTAAAAGAATGCTTGAAGATCCAGAAATTACTGGGATAATAGTGACTCACGGAACAGATTTTTTGCATTATACTTCTGCTGCCCTTTCATTCTTTTTAAAAAACTTGAATAAACCGGTTGTTTTGACTTACAGCCAGAGAAGCATTGACAGAGCAAGCAGTGATGCTAATTTAAATTTGCAATGCGCTGCAAGAATGGCTATTTCTGACTGCGCTGAAGTTATGCTAGTTGGACATGCTTCTATTAATGATGACTACTGCTATGCTCTACGAGGAACAAAGGTCAGAAAACTTCATAGCTCAAGAAGAGATGCGTTTAAACCTATTAATGACTCTCCTATTGCTAAAGTCTGGCCTGAAAAGGTTGAGTTTATTTCAGAATTTAAAGCCAGAGATAATAAGAGGAAAGTTGAATTGGATAATGATTTTACTGATAAAATTGCATTAGTTAAATTTTATCCTGGACAGGATCCAGACATACTTGATTTTTACGCTTTAAAATATAAAGGAATTGTTATTGAAGCAGGAGGGTTGGGGCATGTGGCTGTTACAGAATCAGAGCATAATTGGATTCCTAAATTAAAGAAGCATATTAAGAACGGGCTTATTATTTGTGCTGTTGCTCAAACTATAAACGGGCGGCTTGACCCTTTAGTTTATTCTAATGGGCGCGAGCTAATTGACGCAGGCATAATTTTTCTTGAAGATATGCTGGCTGAAACTGCTTTTGTCAAGCTTGGATGGGTATTAGGCCATTATGGCTGGAAGGCCCGTGTTAAAGAAAAGATGCTTGAGAATATTGCTGGAGAATTAAATGACAGATTAGGCTTCTGACATTTTTTTTACTAATGGAGAATTTCTTTCTCTTTTTGCAATATGAGCCATGTTAATCGCCAAGATTTTTGTAATATTTTCCATTTCTTCAGCGGTTAGTAAACTTGTAACTTTTGCATTCGTATGAGGATTTAATGTAGGCACTAATAGTGCGTTTGGCATTGTAGCTAATTGTTCTAACGGTAATTTAAGACCACTCTTTAAAACAAGGCAATATTTTGAAAGTTCACGGAGTGCTCTTTTTACTTCTTTTTTATTAGCATTTAAACTTTTGAATATTGAACTCCTTAGTGCTATGTATCCTTCATGTGCGTGAACAAAGTTACATCCTACATCAATATAATAAAGACCTTTAAATGGAGGGGTATTTAAGTATAAATAATTCTCTTTTCTTCCTACAATATTTGCAATTAGCAAAAGGTCTCTGTAAATTTCTTCTCTTTGCATTGCAGAATCTGCTTTTTTTAAGTCCTCATCTCTAGGAATAGGTATTAATTCTGAAACAAAATAGCATTTTCTTTTAGGGTCTAATTTCTCACCGTTGCTATTAGTAAATCTAACATCTTGTTTGTTATTTAAAAGCACATAAAAGTTAGGCACATTAAGCTCCATTGTTCTTGCCATTTCTGCGGTTATTGCCTCATAAACAGGTTGATTTTGCGAATTAAATCCATATGCAGGAGGAATATGGTTTCCGGGACAATATTTAATATACACTGGCATCTGCCATTCTTTTGTTGTAATTATTGCTTTGCCGCCGGGATTTGAGCCTTTTCGCTCACTGGTAAGACGAACTTCTGTCATTTAAACGGAACTAATAGAGTTTATTTAAACCTTTTTATTGTTATAACTTTTAGATAGTTACAAATACACGTTAAAATCTTTACAATTCATTGTGGAGTTTAGAGTGTAGATTTTCCCGGTTCTCACAAAACCACGAAACCCTTCAGGGTTTTGTGATATTAAGAAATAAAATCTTTGACAGTTTTCTAGTAATCTTTAAGAATAGTGTTTATCTTTTTAATTCATGGAACTTGATTATCAAAAGTTGGGATTGAAGGCAGGACTTGAAATACACCAGCAATTAGATACTGGAAAGCTATTTTGCAATTGTCCGGGATATTTAAGAAATGACGAGCCTGATTTTATTGTTCACAGGAAACTGCATAAGGTTGCTGGCGAGAGCGGGGAGATTGATGTTGCTGTTGAACATGAAGCTGTTCTTGATAGAGAGTTTGTTTATCAAGGTTACAAAGATACAACTTGTTTAGTTGAATTGGATGAAGAGCCCCCTTATCTGATGAATGAAAAAGCTCTTAAAGAAGCACTCAAAATTGCTTTGCTTTTGAATTGTGAAATATATTCTGTTTCTCAAATCATGAGAAAGACTGTTATTGATGGCTCGAATACATCGGGATTTCAGAGAACTGTTTTAATTGCTCATGATGGATTTTTGGAGACAAGCTTTGGGAAGGTTGGTATTGAGACAATTGCTTTAGAAGAAGACGCTGCAAGAATAATTTCAAAAAAAGATAATGAAGCTGTTTACAGGCTGGACAGATTAGGAATTCCGCTTGTTGAAATTGCAACAAAGCCGGACATGCATATGCCTGAACAAATTAAGGAAACTGCATTGAAGCTTGGTGAGATTTTAAGGGCATGCAAGGTTAAGAGAGGAATTGGGACAATAAGACAGGATGTTAATGTTTCTATTAAAGGACATGATAGAGTTGAAATTAAAGGGTTTCAAGAACCGAGGATTATGATAAAGACTGTTGACCTTGAAATTGAAAGGCAGATTCAGGAATTAGAACAGAAGAAAAGAAAAAGCGAAGTTAGAAATGCTTTAGCTGACGGAACAACTGCTTTTTTAAGGCCAATGCCTGGAGAAGCAAGAATGTATCCAGAAACTGACCTGTCTTTATTAAAAATTGGAAGAGAAAAAATTAATCAATTAAAAAAGCAGCTGCCTAAGCTTAAAACTGAAATTAGAGATGAGCTTAAGAAAAAAGGATTAAGCGATGAGATGATTAATCTTGTTCTTGAAGGGAACTTGGATGAGTTTGAAGTTTTACTTGGGGTTTATAATAAAGATGCAAATCTTGTTGCAAAAATGGTAACTTTATGGAGAAATGAGCTTGCAACCAAATATAATAAAGACCTTGATGAAATTCGAGAAATTTTAAATGAAAGAATTTTGGAGAAAATCCTTGAGGAAGTTAGAAATGGCAAGATTAATGAGAGAGATGCTAAGAAAATTATGACTGATGTTGCTGAAGGAAAGAAAGTTGAAGAGGCTATTAAAGTTGAAAAAATTTCAGATGATGAGCTTGAAGGTGAAATCAGAAAGATTGTCAAGGAAAAACCTGGATTGAGGCCAAATGCTTATATGGGACTTGTTATGGCAAAGCTCAAAGGAAAATTAGACGCCAATAAAGCCATGGAAATTTTAATTAAGATTGTTGAAGGGAAGTAAATTCAGGATTGAATAACAAAAAGCATTAAATAAACAGTTTCCTAACAAAATTATGCAAAAATTAAGCAAAAATGATTTAATAACACTTGTTGAGTTGCCGCCGACTGAGTTTGGGAAACTAAATGGACCTAAGGCTGCTGATATTTTTTCAGGGTTTGGCCTGCCTGCAAGAGCACTCCATATATTAAATGCTGTTCTTGAGGCTGATGGCTGGAAGAACATAAGAATAATAAATCCGCTTTATCATGGAGACAATGGAAAATTAAGCAAGGAAAATTGGAAATTAATTAAAGAGTCCAAAGTTTTAGGACTATCAACTATAACAAGAACAGCCCCCCAAACTTATGAATTATCCAAAGCTTATCATAAATTGAATCCTAATGGGATTGTAATTATGGGCGGGCCTCACCCAACTTTTGAGAAAGAGGAGTGCCTCGAATCCGGGGCTGATATTGTTGTTCTTTATGAAGGAGAAGCTATACTGGTTGACTTAATGAGAACGTTATCTGAAAATCCTGATAAAATAAAAAGAGTTAAAGGAATTGCATTTAGGGAGAAAGGCAAAGTGATAACAACACCTTTAAGAGATTTAATGACCAAAGATGAGCTTGGAAAGCTGCCTCATCCGAATTATGATTTAGATACTGTAAATAAAGCAGATGTTGGTGTTGTAATGACTTCGCGAGGATGTGTTCATTGCTGTGATTTTTGCAGCGGGTGGAAATTTTATCAGAGAAGATTTAGAGGATTTCCAATTGAATGGGTAATTGAAGAGATGAAATGGCTAAACAAAAAATTAAAGCCCAGAAAATCTATGATGATTACTGATGATAATTTTTATGCAAATCCTGAACGCTCAAAAGAGATATTAAGAAAAATGATTGCTGAAGGTCTTAATACCAGATTTTGGTCTGTACAGGTAACTGTTAAATGCGCTAATGATGATGAATTTCTTGACTTGCTTGAAAAAGCAAATGTGAAGACTCTTTATATTGGCATTGAGGCGCTGCATGATTCTGAATTAAAAGCATATAAAAAACCTTATGAAGCAAAAGTGAATCTGGATGGTTTAGCAAAACTAGGCAAAAGAAAGTTCTTCTGGATTCATTCGATGATGATGCCTGGTGGAATTGGCTCTACGCCAAAAACATTAATAGAAGATGTTGAAACTTTAAAAAATTTAAATGTAATGAGCGCCCAGTTCTTTCCGTGTACAGACCTTCCTGGCACTGATTTTGAGGCTACAATGAAAGCAAAGAAAAAAATTCTTCCAGTCAGTGACTCCTTGAGGAGTGGGCTTTATGTAACAGTTATACCTGAAAATAAGAATTTTACACCCTACAGCCTGCAAATGGCTGTGATTGACCAGTATAAAAGATTTTATTCAATTCCTGCAATATTAAAGCGTTCTTTAAGATACAGCAAACGACTTTTTTCATTGGGTGTTGGAATGTTTGCAAGGAAAAATTTACGCAATTATTTAAACAAAAATGAAACAAAAGCACATCTGAAATATCTAAAATCAATTAGTTATAGTGAAAGACATAAGTCTTTCCCTATCTAGTCAACGACAATGTGTGGAATTATTAATGTCCTTGACTATAGTTTGTTTAATAATTATGAAGTTTTTTTCGACAGCTATTTTCCTGATAAAAAGGTTTTTAATTTATAATGTTTGACAATATACATGAAAAAGAGATTAATTATAATTTTAGGGATTATTTTAGTTTTGATGATTATAGGATTATACAAATTTGTATTTTTTGGAGGGGAAGATAATTGGATTAAAAATGAGACTGGCATTTATGCTGAGTATAGAAGCCCTAGCGGCGAATTTGACCAGGCTAAAGAACAGATGGAAGCTATTTTATGTGCCTTAAATTTATACAAAGAGAAAAAAGATTCTGGAATGTTTTTTAACTCACAATGCCTTGGAACATGCGGGAAGTATGCTGTGGATATTGTGCATGTTCCAAGAATTGAGGACGATAATAAACTGGAAAATCAGTGTGAGGATTTTATAACTGGAAAAGTCGGCCATTTTATTGAACTTGACCCAAAAGGAAGTATTTTTAGGGCTGAATAAAAAGTATTAAAAATGAACAAAATCTTGGATTAGAATGGAAAGAGAATACATAAATGATGCATTCACAAAAAAAGGGAGAGTCTTAATTACGGGCTGGATTTATGATATTAGAGACTTAAATAAAGTAAGGTTTATTGTTCTGCGAGATATAACTGGAAGAATCCAGATAACTGGAATAAAGGGGGAAACGCAGGAAAAGATTTTTGAACTAATGAATAATCTTTCCAGAGAATCTGTAATTGAAGTGATAGGAGAGATAAAAGAATCAAAGCAAGCTCCCGGAGGAAAGGAAATTCTCCCTGAAAAAATTATTTTAATATCAGCGGCAGAATCGCTTCCAATTGATGTTACTGATTTTTCAAAGACCGAACTGCCTAAACGATTAGATTATAGATTTTTAGACATGCATAGAGAAAAAATTCAGGCAATCTTTAAAATTCAGACAACAATAGCAAATTCATTTAGGGAGTTTTTTTACAATAAAAATTATGTTGAAATTCAACCGCCGTGCATAATCTCAACATTTTCAGAAGGCGGGACTGAATTATTCCCTGTCCAATATTTTGAGAAGAAAGCGTATCTTGCTCAATCACCTCAATTATATAAACAGATGCTTGCATGTTCAATGGAAAAAACATTTACAATAACACCTGTTTGGAGGGCTGAAAAACATAATACTTCGAGGCATATTAATGAAATAAGACAAATGGATATTGAAGTTGCATTTTCAAACCAGAAGGAAATAATGAAAGAACTTGAAGAAGTAGTACAATTTATCGCCAAAAATGTTTTAGAGAGGTGCAAAAAAGAACTTGAAATCTTAAATATAAAAATAAAGATTCCAAAAGGTGTTTATTTGCATTATGAAGATGCAATTAAGAAAGCAGGCGGAAAAATCGGAGAGGATTTCACGCCCGAACAAGAAAAAAAATTATGCAACTTATATTTGGGAGATATTGTATTTACATATTCGTGGCCTTCCTCAATAAAGCCATTTTATATAATGCCAAAGGATGAAAAAGAAAATGCGAAAGAATCATGCGGTTTTGACGCTTTATATGGCGGAATTGAAATATCATCTGGAGGACAGCGTATTCATATCCCTGAATTGCTGGAAAAAAGAATAAAAGCAAAAGGCCTAAACCCTAAGAATTTTAAGGATTACATTGATTCATTCAGGTTCGGAGCTCCGCCCCACAGCGGGTGGTCCATCGGGTTGGAAAGGCTGACGCAAGTAATTTGCGGTCTGGATAATGTTAAGGAAGCTACAATGTTCCCTCGCGATCGTGACCGCCTAACTCCTTAAACCTGTTTGCAATAGCAACTTCTTCCTTCTGAAACACAACTGCCGCCTGGGCAAGTCCCGCCGCAGACGCCATTAGACTCAAAATAATATCCACACTCTGCAGATTTTAAGCCAGAAGGCAATTTTGTCAAGTCATTAAAATTATTGTTAATGCTCTCTGGAGAGTTTTTATCTAATGCAGTATTGTTATCTGAATTATTATTCTCTAATCTATTTGTAGCGTGAGCAGTTACGTCTGATTTTTCTTTTGGAGTTGCCTTAGGATTTTCTTTATTTATAATAAAGAAAGAAGAAACTAAGAATACAACTGCTATTATCATAAGGAATAATGTAATTTTTCTCATTTTATTTTTATTTAAACGAATTATTAATACACGTTAAAATCTCCACAACTTATTGTGGGGTCTAAAGTGTAGATTTTATCGGTTCTCACAAAACCACGAAACCCTTCAGGGTTTTGTGATAATTTATCTTAAATTATCAATCCTCCTACTTGATAAACATTTAAGTGAGCATCATCTATTTTAAACCATGGTTGCATGCCTTGGATATTATGAACAGCAGGATTATTATTTGAAAAGTATATATAATCCACAACTGATTTATCATTTACAGCAATTCCTTGTGCTGACAGCTTTGGCAAATATACAAGGGATTCTATTCCATTTGGATTTGCTGACAACTTTCCTTGCAGCCTATCCAGAAAACTTGGGGCTAGTGCTGATGCTATGTAATTTTGACTTTTTACATGTGCAAGAAGATTTGTAACATCTACTCCTTGAGTAAAATTTGTATAACTTGTTTTATTTATTTTATTAGTCACAAGACCATTTGTGCTTATAATATAAAGAGGGTCTTCAAAATTTTCAATTGGAATATTTGCAATAATAATTAAAGTTTTATTCCACATAACCAAGTTGCTGCGGTCTGCAATAAACAAATTTGATTTCAAGACAAATTTAACTTCCCAAGGATTTTCTTGAGACACAATAATTGAAGAATTAGAGATTGTAACATTTGCGTTAATTTTTTGAGCTTTTTCATTTAGAGAGTTTTTAATATCTACTAACTTTGCTCCGTTCATTAATTCCTGTGATTCATTGTTTATTGTGCCGTTAAAGAATAATTCTTCAACTGAATTATTTAAATCAGCAATATAATTCCCTGTTTCTGTTATTTTTCTTTCTAACAAAAATATCATTCTAAAACCTGATATGTAAACCTGTCGTGGCAGGTCTTTTTCTATTGAGAAAACAAAATTATTCATTGTTTTAACTCTCTTATTAGTTGCTTCCCTATCTTGAGATACAAAATAGAAGCTATATGACATTATGAATAAAGAAAGCAAAGATATGACTAAAATTGTGAAGAACATGCCCTTTTTATTATGTCTTAATACCATTCTCTTATTTGCACCTCTGTTGACCATGTATAAGGGATTCCTGTAATTTCTGAAGTGGATATTTCTAAATTTTGCTCTGCAAACTTTGTGTCTATCTTGTGATTAGAATTCAAATCAAGCATTTGAAGCAGATTATAAACTGCAACATGCAGAGCGTTGTTTGTGTCGTATTCCTGCCTGTCATGCGAATAATAGCATTTGTCTGAACCTAAATAATTGGCAGGTATTGAAGAAGAGATATTGCTACCGTCCTCAAATTCAATATTCCACAGGCATCCTGAAGCTAATGCAGAAATTGAGGAGTAGCCTGAAGCATTTTTGACTATGGTATATATAATTTTGTTGCTTAAAGAGCCGTAAGTTGAATTGATAGGAGAAACTCCTGTAGTGATTGTTACAGAATTTTCTTTTTTTACATATTCTGGCTTGATAAATATTGAATAAGGGTCGCCAAGCTTTGTATAATCGGTTCCATAATCTGTTATTTTATAAACTGAAGTATTGTTTATTTTCACGCTGTCTGTCCATCGCGGACCTGAATAAGAAACTACTTTTGCTTCAAGAACTTGGGCATTTTCGGGCACTGAAAAATTTCCTGAATAAGAATCTGTAAATTGTTTTTCAAAAGTTGTAGTTAACCCATAAGGAATTAGGCCCTTTGTGTAATTTAATTCTATATATGAATCTGGATACAAAGTTGTTAGAATATTTCCTATGGATTCTATTGTCTGTTCATGATATGATGCTTGAATTATATCTTGAGCTATTTGCTGATACAAACCGATTATGTTTGAAACATCTCCGTAATAATAGCTTCCGTTTCCGCATGTTGCTATTGCTCTTAGAGTTGTTGTGTCTGTATCAGAGCCAAAGCCGACAGCATGAACGGTTATATTATAATTGCTTTTTGCATCGCAGGCAGCTTTGATGGCATCCTGCTTTGAATTTCCTGTTCCCTGCTGCGAGCACCGCACATTTGCTTCTCCATCGCTCATAACTACTATTGCTTTTGACTGAGATGAAGAATTAGCAACAAGCTCACTTGTTGCTTTATTGATTCCGCAGCAGATGCAGGTTGTTCCATAAGCCCACCAGGAATCAACTTTTGCTTTTAATGAGTTTGTGTTATTGGAGAGATTATAATAATAATTCGGCAAAAAGGCGTTGGCATAAGGAGTAAGCCCAATCATGTTCCCAGAATAATTCAAAATTCCATCTATAAACGACTTGCTTGCATTTTTGACTGTTGTAAGCTTTTCATGCCATGTTCCTGAACAATAGTTGCAATTAGTTTTTGTTCGGCATCCATCTCTAAAAAAGCAGCAAAGCCAAGTAGTGCCAGTGCAATAATCAGCCATGCTTCCTGATAGGTCAATAACTGAAATTACATCGGATTTTACCTTGTATTGGGAAAGATAAGAAACATTTTCCAAGCCCAACCTTATTGGAACTGTTTTCCCTGAAAGAGAAGAATAATTAAGAATGGAAGAAAGCTGGGAGTTTGGAATAGTTATCTGCTCTTCTCCAGATGTTGTCCTATTGAAAACAACCTTATTTCCGATTATTAAAAAAGGCATGTAGTTGGAATTTAGGTGAAGAAAGATATTCATGTTTTGAATAGATGATGGAATATAAACGCCGTCGTATAAGTTTATAATTCCTTTTATGCCTGGAAAATAAATTTTTTTCTGCTCTTCGTATTGAGCTGATGAGGAATAGACGATTTTTAAATAGCCCCCTGTAATACTCAGCTTGTTTCCTTTGAATTCAATTATATTTGAGCCATTGTGAAAATTTGCAAGATAACTTGAAAGAGGATATTTTGCAGGAGTAAATTCTGAAAAAGATTTGTCATAATGCCCTGAATAAATGTTATTTATGTATATATCAAATTCATTATTTATTGCAATTTCTAAGTACGCCTCTTTTATTTCATCATTGTAGTTTACTTTTAATGAAATGTTCCCGTCGCCTACATAACCACCAAAATAAAAATATTTATTTTGAAAATTATTGGTTAAGTATGCTCTTGCGGAAAATCCTGTAACACTTTCTCCTTCTTTTATTCCGCTTATGCTTTGGCTTTGCACTCTAATATTTTTTGCTGTCTCAAATGGCGTTGAATTTTTAGAGGCTAACAAAGTGTTTTCGTACCAAATTCCGATATTTTCTGATGTATTTAAATTGGACAAAACTGATTGTGCTAGAGAACGTGCAAGAGTTTCATTTGTTACATAGAACTCTCCGATTTGTTCAAGAATAGATTTATTTAAATCTTTTATTTCTTTTTGAGAAATCAATGTCTTGACATAAAAGTTGTCTATTTCTCCGATTTTGAGAGTTGAAAATACTTTAATAACATCGCTTTCTATGTTAACTTGATGCTTTGAATATTTCATCATCGGGTAGACGACAAGGACTGTTAAAAAAATAATAATTAAAGCAATTAATGCGTCTGTACTGAATATTATTCCTTTCTTTTCTTTTATCATTCCCATATATATAGATAGGCTGTTACAGGCTTTTCTTTATACACTGTAAACCTTGTTATTTTAATTAAATTGCGTGAATTAATATTTTCTTTATTTATTCCCGGCTTACCTAATCCTGGAACTTCTAATGAATCTATCATTATTGGTTCAGATAGAAAAAACAAATAATCAAATCTTGTATTAAAAATTGATTTTGTTTTATTGTAATCTGTTTGCGTAAAGTTATAAAAATTTTTTATTTTTGTTTCATCTATTTTATTATTTGTTAATATTCCCAGCTTTGTGACATTTTCAATACTCCAGTTTAGGGGCGAGCCTTCAGATAAGATAATTTCCGTAATTGCATTGCCTTCATAGAGCAGATTTTCCATATTCTCTTTTGATTCTGCTGGGGAGTTTAAGGAATAAACATATAATACTATGATTCCAATTGAAAAAATTATTAGTGCTATAGCTAAATCTATTCCCCATATCTGCGCCTTTTTAGGCATTAAGATAAATTGTCTCATTCTCTTTTCTTATGATGTTCATTCCTTTGACAGCATTGCCAGTTATTGGCAAAATCGGCAAAGCAATTGCATATTTATTATCATTTGTCTTAATATAGACTTTATCTTCGATAATATTCACATTGTAATCCTTATTTCCTAATGTATTGGGTATTTTAAAACGACGATAATAACCCTCGCTAGCTTCGGATGCAAGATTGATTTCATCTTGAAATGTTATTGCCACTTCTTTAACGTTTAGATTTTGCCTTTCTTTAATCCTGTCAGCCATATTATTTTGTATGGCTATAAAAAAAACAGTGAAGAAAAATAAGACAAATGCTACTAAAATCATAAACTCAATTGAAGCTTGACCTTTCTTCATGTTACTAGCTTATCTCAACCTGATTTTCTTTCGCTTCTATTTTAATTTTTCTTAACCCCTGAAATTGGGTAATATTCCCCGATATAGGAACATTGCTTGAAAAGGCCATTTTAGCAATACCGTGATTTGTTTGCACAGTTAAGATAAGACTATTTTCCTTAATCTCAATTTCTTTAACTCCTTCAGGAAGGTATCCAAATATAGTTGATTTTGAAGGCGACCCTGAGTAAAATACAGTTTCTGCTGTTGAAATAACCTTATTTGAAAAGTATATCACCTGGTCCATTTTTATTTTATCTTTTATTGTTCCTGTATATAGAAAAGAAGCGCCTAAAATTCCAATTAATACAAAAACAACAAAGCCCATAATAACCAGATACTCTATACTTACCTGCGCCTTTTTATATTGCATACCTCTTAGTAAGATTTATAAAATCTCTTGATATAATTATAAAAGAACGTATTTAAACATTTTTATGATGACAAAAGAGGAAAAACCATTTTTGGTAAAAGCTGTTATTATTGTTGCATGCATTTTTATAGCAAATATATTTGTCTTTTTATATAAGTATAGCAATAGCTTTGAAAAAGGTCTGACTGGCTTGTCTATTAAGGATGTTGCTTCGAATGTTTATACTGGACTTTCTTTAGGCTCAAAAATATTTCTTATTATAGGATGGACTTTTTTATTTTTTATTTTAATTTTTATATTAATAAGGGACAGGGGGCTGGTGTCAAAAGAGGTTTCTAAGATAGACTTGAAAAAAGTAAGTGCTGGTTCGAAAACAGATTTGGATACTTTATATAAAATTTTACAGGACAAGAAACAATTAAGCATAATAACAATATCAAAATTGTTCAATATTAATGAAGAAATTGCAATGAACTGGTGCCAAACTTTGGAAGAAGCAAATCTTGCTGTAGTGGACTATCCTGGAATGGGCAAACCTATTATCAGATTAATAGAAAATGCATAAAATGAAAAAAAATTTTAAAAAGCAGGAGCATATAGCTAAACATCTTAAATATAAGCATAATTTTACTTATAATATGCCACACACCAAGCCTTTAGAAAAAAAAATTGAGCAAAAATTTATAGGCCATTTTGATGACAAGAAGCAACAGGGTGTTTTGGAAAAATTCGATATAGAAGTTGATGGAGCCAAGGTTAATATAGAGATAAAGAGGGATTTTAATGGCACGACTTATAATATAAATGTTCCCGAAATAGGCGTAGCTACTACCTCTTTGCTGAATGAAATAAGAAGTGAACTTGTTTCGGTTACAAGTGTAAGCACAAAAGAAATCACAGACCCTCATGCTTTTAATAACATAAAGAAGAAATTTATGGACGAAGCCAGCAATCTTCTTAAAGAAAAAATGCCTACTATTAAGCCAGATATTGAAAAATTTTTAATTGGGCGGTTAATGCAAGATATGCTTGGACTGGGAGAAATTGAATTTCTTATTAATGACCCAAATTTAGAAGAAGTTGTTATTTCTTCTTCTAAAGAGCCGATTAGAATTTATCACAAAAAATATGGGTGGCTGCTTACAAATCTTACTATAATAAGCGAGGATGAAATATCAAACTATTCTAATATAATTGCCAGAAGAGTTGGAAGACAAATAACTGTTCTTTCACCTTTGCTAGATGCTCATTTAGTTACTGGGGACAGGGCTAATGCAATTTTATATCCTGTAAGCACAAAAGGCAATACTATTACAATTAGAAAATTTGCACGTGACCCCTATACAATTATTGATTTAATAAACAGCAGGACTTGCGATTTGGAGATAGCAAGTTTATTATGGCTTGCTGTTGAGTATGAAATGAATATTTTAATTTCAGGAGGAACTGCTTCTGGAAAAACTACTCTGCTGAACTCTTGTATGCTATTTATCCCTCCTAATCATAGGGTAGTAAGTGTTGAGGATACTCGAGAGCTAATGCTGCCTGATTTCTTATACTGGACTCCTTTAGTGACTAGGACGGCAAATACTGAAGGCAAGGGTGAAGTTACTATGCTGGATTTGCTTATTAATTCGTTGAGAATGAGGCCTGATAGGATTGTTTTAGGGGAGATGAGAAGACAGCAGGAGGCAATGGTATTATTTGAAGCAATGCATACAGGGCATTCAGTTTATGCTACTTTACATGCTGATTCTGCTGCTGAAACTATTTCAAGGCTGACAAATCCTCCTTTGAATATTCCTCCAAATTTGCTAAAGGCTGTAAATTTAAATGTTGTAATGTTTAGAGACAGAAGAAAGGGGATAAGAAGAATTTCGCAGATTGCGGAATTTGAAGCCGGGCAAGAAAGTGCTACAGCAAACTTACTTTATAGGTGGATACCTGAAGAAGATGAAATGATTAAACATAGCGAGAGTGCGAAGTTTTTTGAGGATTTAAGCAGAAATACTGGAATGACTGAAAGCGAAATGCAACAAAATCTCGAAGTTAAAAAAATGATTTTTTCATGGCTTATTAAAAATAAAATTAGAAGCTTGAATGAACTGGGCAGAGTAATAAATCTTTATTATACTGACAAAAATCTTTTGCTTAAACTCATTAGAAATAATGATGTTAAAACTATTTTTGGAAAAGCAATATGAGATTTTATATTCCCTTTACATTCTCTGAAGTAGAGACTCTTAAGAGAAGATCTAAATTTTTTTTACCTAGAATAAAGCATAATAAGAAATCTAAATTAACTGAAAGTTTAAAATCTTGTAATATTGATATTTCGCGAGAAGAATATTTATCTATATGCTTCAGGAGCTTTACGCTTTCCTTTTTTTTGCTATTTTTGATATCAACTACTACCTTTGCTTTTTTGAGCATTAAGCTATTTTTTTTGTTTGGATTTGGCTTTGCATTTCTGTTTTCTGTTTTTATCTTTTTCAGCCAGATTGAATATCCACATATTTATGTAAATAGAAAACAGAAGAATATAGAGCGAAATCTTATTCCTGCTTTGGAAGATATACTAATTCAATTAAATTCTGGAATCCCTCTATTTAGTGTTTTAACAAATATTGCTGCTGCAGATTATGGTGAGTTGAGCATTGAATTTAAGAGAGCTGTAAAACGAATTAATGCTGCCGAACCTGAAGTGGAAGTTTTAAACGACCTGGCTCAAAATAATCCCTCTATATTTTTTAGAAGAACTTTATGGCAGGTAAGCAATGGCATCACTTCTGGAAGTGATATGTCAATCATTGTTAAAGATAGCATTAAATCTTTGAATGAGGAACAACTTATTCAAATACAGGAATATGGAAATAAATTGAATCCTTTAATCATGTTTTATATGTTAGTTGCAGTCATTATTCCTGCTTTGTCAATTACGTTTTTAACAATCTTATCTTCAATGCTAAAACTTGATAAAAGTATGATTACTTTAGTTTTTATAGGGATATTTGTTTTTGTTTTTTTAATCCAAATGATGTTCTTAGGCTTAATAAAATCCAGGAGGCCAAATTTAATATGATTAAATATTCGAATAGAAGAGACAGGAAATATAACATTAATATAAAGAAAACACTATTACTTGGATTTATTTTAGGATTAGTTTTAGGAAGTATTTTATTTTTAATAAATAAAAATTTTACTATTTCATTTATAGCTTTTGTACTTTTAATTGTAGCGACTTTTTTTTATGTTTACTTCTCTGCCAGCTTAAAGATATCTGGAAGAATTAAAATGGCTGAAAATATATTTCCTGATTTCTTACAGTTAATCTCCAGTAATCTACGGGCTGGAATGACTATAGATAGAGCAATGTTATTAAGCTCTAGAAAAGAATTTTATCCTTTAGATGAAGAAATTTTAAGAACGGGAAAAGATATGGCTACAGGCAAGAATATTGAAGCTGCTTTATTAGATTTATCAAAAAGAATTGGCTCTGGGAAAATTCATAAAACTATTCTTTTATTAATTTCTGGAATTAAAGCCGGAGGGAATCTTGCTACATTGCTTGAAGAGACTTCTTTAAGCATGCGAGAACAGAATTTTATTGCCAAAAAAGCAGCTTCAAATGTTTTAATGTATGTTATCTTTATCTTTTTTGCAGTTTCTGTTGGAGCTCCTATTTTATTTTCTTTATCAGGGATACTTGTCCAAGTTATGGTTAATCTTTTGAGCGGAATGCCTGCTGTTGAGACTGGAAGCATTAATATACCCTTTACATTATCTACCGTGAATATTTCTATGGATTTTATAAAATATTTTAGCATTATCTTTTTGATTGTTACAGATGTTCTTGCTTCTCTTATTTTAGGCTTAGTTAGCAAAGGTGATGAAAAACAAGGGTTGAAATATCTTCTGCCTCTAGTTATAATTAGCTTGACAATCTTTTTTGCAGTTAAATTAGCCCTGGCTGGTTTTATAGGCGACTTATTCAGCTTATCATAATGTTTTTATACTATTTTGATTTAAGATAAATAATGAAAAATAAAAGTGACAAAGTTATTGCAAGAATTGCTAAATTAAGGCCTTTAAAAAAAGAGATTAAGAAGGAAGAGATTAAGAAGTCTAAGATTTTGAAGAAAAGAAATTTAAAGCATAAAATTTCAAAAAAATCCCGCGCCAAACATTTTAAAAAAATGAAATTGAATAAAAGCATAAGAGCAACTGAAAGAATAAATACGGGAATTGAAAATTTTGACAGATTAATTGAAGGAGGATTTGAAAAGAACTCTATTAATTTAGTTATAGGAAGCAGTGGATCAGGGAAAACTATATTTTCTGTACAATTTTTAGTAGAGGGAATTAAGCGAGGCGAGAATTGCTTGTATGTTACTTTTGAAGAAAAGAAAGCTGAATTTTACTCTAACATGATGCGTTTTGGATGGGATTTGGATAAGTATGAAAAAACAGGAAAGTTTACTTTTCTTGAATATACTCCTGAAAAAGTTCGAACAATGCTTGAAGAGGGTGGAGGCATAATTGAGAGCGTTGTTTTAAGAAAACAAATTAGAAGAATTGTAATTGACAGCATTACTTCATTTGAACTGCTTTTTGAAGAGGATATCAAGAAGAGAGAAGCTGCACTTTCTTTATTTAATATGCTAAGGAGATGGAAATGCACATCTTTATTGACTTATGAAGATGACCCTAAAAAACAGAAGATTTCATCCACATTAGAATTTGAATCTGACTCTACTGTTGTTCTTTATTATTTAAGAACTAAAAAAGAAAGGGAAAGATATCTGGAAATTACTAAAATGAGAGGAACTAATCATGCAAGAGAGGTTTATCCATTCAGTATAAGAAAGAATGGAATTGCAATTGGTATAAAGCCAGCTAGCGAGAAACTAGAAATTTAATTCGATATGTCAAGATACTTGACGAAAACCACATCTTTCAAGATGTGGTTGCATCTTGATCATCCCAAAGTTCCAAACAAAAACTCAAGGACTTTTTGATGTCAAGGAACTTGACAGAAAATTCCATACTAAAGTGTGGAGTGGTATCTTGAGCACAAGAAAATCAGGGATTTTCTGGTTCATTAAATTTCTTCTGGAAATTTTTTGGCATTCAAAAGTTCCAAACAAAAACTCGAGAACTTTTTGATTAAAAAAAATAATTAAAAAATAAAAAATATTTTTATGCAGTAACTTTTTCAGCTATTGTTCCGGTCGATGTCAAATCTACACTGCTTCCGGTTTTTCTATAAACGATTGTTATATCGCCTTTGAATGATCCACCTTCAACTAAAACTGGATTGCATGTTGTTATTATTGTTGCAGATGCACCGACACTAATAGTTGCGCCTGTAGCATTTGTACCACATCCTCTAACATCAACACTTGTAACATTATAGTCCTCTCCGCCATTATTTTTTAATTCAAGTGTGACGCCTGTTAATGCTTTTGCATTCCATGCATTAACATAGAATGGAGGGGTAACAACTGCATTACCTGTAACATATTTCCCAGGACTAAATACTCCGAAATATGCCAGGACTCCAATAGCAATTACTGCAGCAAGAATTGCCCAACCATAGGTCATGAGGAATTCAATAGCTGCTTGGCCTTTCCTTGTCATTTTTACCTCCTTTTAAGTTGTTATTTCTAAAGTAAAGCGATTTATAAATATTTGCATGAGGATTGAATAGTTTTGTACATCATATTATTTATAGTGAAAGACATAAGTCTTTCCCTATCTAGTCAACGACAATGTGCGGAATTATTAATGTCCTTGACTATATAATTATGTCAAGATGCTTGACGATGCATCTTGAGCCCATAAAATCATGATTTTCTGGGCCCTAAAATTTCTTCTGGAAATTTTTTGGCATCCTAAAAACAAGGGGCTTTACACATTGTTTTTTTTGATATTATAATAAAACATCCAAAACTTAAATATTTGTTTTGCGGGCATATTCATGAAGCAAATGGAATGAGAAAAATTGGAAATACAGAAGTTGATAATCTAGGTGTTGCAGGATACAGGCTTGTTGAATATACTCCGCAATAACTTTATAAACAAATTTTTAATCATTATTTCATGGAAGAAAATAAAAAAGCTGAAATTGAAAAGGAAGCTATGGAGATTTTGAACAGATTTGGGAAAATGATTGAAGGCGTTAAGTTCAAGGGCAAAGAATTTAAAAAGGCTGCAGGGGGATATAGAGAAGAAGGAAAAGGCGAGAAATGTGATGCTGATTTTAGGGTGCGAATGCTTGAAAATGCGCCTGAAAAAGATGAGGATTGCATAATTGCAGAAAAGAAAACATGGTAAAAGCAAATAAAAAAGCAAAAAAGAAAGTTGAAAAGGAAGAAGATGAAGAATCAGATGAAGGCGGAGCTTCATTAGATGATGCTTTTGCAGACGATGAAGATGTTGAGTATGCTGAATCAAAGCCGCAAAAGATAAAGAAGAAAGATGAAGATGATTTTGATGAAGACATGGAAGAAACTGCAACAACTGTTGATATTAGGGAGAAGAGTAATGTAATAATAAAAGCATCAAAGCCTGTAGAAAAAATAAAAAGAGGAGATAAAATAAAAGTTGATGGGCATGAATTCGAAGTTGATGGGCATTATGTTCTTATGAACCATGGAAGCACAAAAGAAATGGCAATTGATATTTTTGACAAAAAAGCTGACAGGGATTTTCAGCTAAGATATTTTTCAGACCAGGTTGAAACAAGCCTTGAATTTTATGAATTGCAAGGAGAGATAATGTACATTAGAAGGTCTTGTGTTAAGGTTGAATGGTAATGGGCACAGTTAAAAATAAAATTTATCAAAAAGAGCCTGAAAAATTCAGGCAGATACTTTATGATAGTATTCCATTAAGGCTTGAAATATTGGGAGCCATTGCTGTTTTTCTTGCTTATTTTGATGATATTTATTCATTAATCTTTAAGACTTATCCTTATTTCTTAGTTATAGCTCAGGCTGTTTTGATATGGATATTTGGACTTTGGCTTGTTATTCATACTTCATATAATTATTATACTAAAGCAAAAGTGGTTGTTCATGCATCAGAATTAAAAGCCGGATAAAATAATTTAAATATATGCTCTGCCTTATAAAATCATGAGGTTGGTAAGGGCAATTGGCTTTGGGCTCTTATTGTGGGTATTTATATTTTTTGAAGTGAGTATCTTAATGTTCGGACTAAATATAAAAGATGGATCTGAATATTATATTGTTCATTATGGATTTTTGGCTATTTTAACTGTGATTATAGTGGTTCTGTATTATAATGACAAAAGCATAAAGCCAAAATTGAAAGATGGACTTTTAGTGGGAATTGTTTTTGTAATAACTGGGCTTGTTTTGGATGCGATAACAACTGTTCCGCTATTTGTTAAGAATTATGGATATTTTTTGAATTTGGGACTTTTAGTTGGGTTGGCAGAAGTAATTATTATTACTGGAATTGTTAGTAAAATACAAGAATAAACTATTTGACAAGATTTAATAACCTTTTTTTATTTTGTAATTTATGAAAGCTGAAGAAAAAGTTAGAATGTATTTGGAGAAGATAAAGAAAGAGGACAAAAAGATAAATGCATTTTTACACTTAAATCCAGATGTTGTTGAAGATGCTAGACGGGTTGATGTTAAAGCTAAGAAAGGAAGGCTTTATGGATATGTTTTTGGAATTAAGGGCAATATAAATGTCAAAGGAATGATTTGCAACTGCGCTTCAAAAACACTTGAAAATTATAAAGCTCTTTATGATGCAACTGTGATTGAAAAGATTAAAGCTGAAGATGGAGTGATTATTGGAATGTTAAATATGGATGAATTTGCATGCGGTAGCTCTGGGGAAAATTCAGGATTTGGTGTTACTCAAAATCCGTCTGCTCCTGGCAGAGTTCCTGGAGGAAGCAGTTCTGGGGCAGGGGCTGCTGTTGCAGCTGGATTTTGCGATGTTGCTCTTGGGAGTGATACGGGGGGAAGTATAAGGAATCCTGCTTCACATTGCGGTGTTGTTGGAGTTAAGCCAAGCTATGGCTTAGTTTCAAGATATGGATTAATTGATTTGAGCATGAGCTTAGACCAGATTGGGCCTATTGCCAAGAATGTTTCTGATGCCTGCATTGTTCTTGATGTTATCAGAGGGCAGGATGACAAAGATACTAAAAGCTTTGAATCTGGACAAGTAAAATTGGAGAAAATTGGAAAAATTAAAGTTGGTATTTTGAAAGTCAAAGGAGTTGATAAAAAAATACAGGAAATTGTTGATAAAAAAGTTTCTGAATTAGTGAACAAATATGGATGGGATGTTAAGGAAGCTGAGATAAAACATATTGAATTGGCTGTTCAGACTTATTACCCTTTAGTTTATACTGAATTTTTTTCAGGAACAAGAAGATTTGATGGGCGCAAATATGGAAAGAAAATTGAAGAAAATTGCAGGGAAGAAGTTTTGAGAAGAATCCTTGGAGGAAGTGAAATTACAAAAGCTGAATTTAAAGGTGCTTATTACAGAAAAGCGCTTGAAGTCAAAGAGATAATAAAAGAAGAATTTGAAGATGTTTTGAAAGAAGTTGACTGTATAATTTGCCCGACATGCCCTGGGCTACCATGGAAAATCGGGGAAAAAATGAAACTTGAAGAAGTTTATGCCTATGATGCTTTGACAATTCCTGCTAATTTGGCTGAAATCTGCGCTGTTTCAATGCCTGTTGGAAAAATAGATGGAATTCCTGTTGGGATGCAGATAATGTGCGGGAAAGGACAGGAAAGCAAGATGCTTAGCATTGCAAGGGATGTTGAAAAACTAAATTGATTTTGTTATTTCTGATTAATGACAACAATACCGAAAAGCTTAAAAATGCCTGATTTATAAGAAAAGCATGACAGAAGTTGTGGTTGATATAAGCTCAAGAAGAATTGTATCTGCTTATGTAGCTGCACCTTTTGATAAAGGAAAAGAGGCATTGGCTTTTTTGGGGTATGAAATTATTTCTTTAGCGGATAATGCTAAATTAAGAATTCAAGAAGGAGTAAAAGCTAATGTTTCCAGAAAGGGGAATTGGGTAAGGGAAGGAGTAATTTATGTCCCTAACAAAGGCATATTTTTAACAAAGAAATCTCCGATAATGGCACATGCTGGAAAAGCAACAGATTGCCATAGAAATAGGGAAGATTATTTTTTAACAAAAGAGCAGGTCGAAGAAGCTCTTTCAGATTCTGTTGAACTTAATGCTAATCCGATACCTACAGACAGATTTGGAGATAATGGAATAACTGTTTATGCTTTTGGTGATGTTGCAAAAAAATATGGAAGTTTCTTAAGAGAAGCAGGAATAAGTAAAATGCCACTTTGGTTAGCTGATATTCAAGATAAATCATTTGTGCGGCAAATGTGGTTCGGCTGTCTTGACTTCAGTTCTATGCTTGGTGGCGACTGGGTCTTGTGCTACGACGACGACTGGGTGCGCGGGTTACGTGATTTGCAAAAAATTTCTGAAACTTATATTAAAGACTTAGGTTTTTCTAAGATTAAAAGGAGCCTTTTAAATAAATTAAAACAATAATTCTTTTTTTGGATTTATTGTTTGTTTTTTTATGGTAATGCACAGAATACGTAACTTAAATCCTGGATGGGATAGTGAAAGAGTCTTTGAGCTATTTGAAAAATTGCAGCTAAGACCAGAGCAAGTTAATAGTAGAGATGTGCCTAAAACTGGATTTTATGATTATCAATTGTCTCCTGAAGCTTTATTTAGAAGATTAGAAGCTGGAAGAGATTTATCCCTTGTTCTTGAAGATAATCAAGGAAGAATTTTAGCCTATTTATTAGCCTATAATTTAAGAAAAATTGATAGTGCAGGACTATTGGCTGAACAAGGACATGAAGACTTTGTTTTATCAAAGTTAAGATATGCTAATCCAAGAGCAGTTTATATTGACCAATTTGCAATTGCTCCGGGATTGCCTGTATTTATTGCAGGTAGACTTTTAGATGTTTGGATTAATATGATGTATGGAGAAAAGGTAGATGGGGCGGTTTGCGCAATTCCTGAATCTCCCTGGCAAAATCAGTCTTCAAGAAGAATTGCTCTTGTTCAGGGATTTGAAAGATGCGGTAAAGTTGATGAAATTAGCTTAACATTAGGTTTGTGGGCAAAGCCATTCTGGAAAAGAGGCGAATGTTTTAATCCTAGAGAGGATTTCTTGAATTAATTTGAACGAAATCTTTATATATCAATTGATATATTATAATTAATGACTGAATTGGCTGAAAAAAATCTTTTTCTAAGGTCTCCCACACTTGATACTGTGCTAATGATAGAGAAAACTATCGAAGAACATTCTGGCGAGGATAATAGAACACAGTTATGGAAGAGGTTGCCTAAAAAAGTAATGTGGCAGACTTATCTGGTTGTGCTGGATTATTTGCAGAGTATTAATAAAATTGCTATAAGCAAAGAAGGAATTATTGTCTGGATATGGAGTCTAAAAACTGCTAAAAGGTTTTCTAAGAAGCTAAAGATTTAAATATATACTAATACATATTAGTTATAAGTAAATAACTAAAAATTACTAATATGTTACAAATGACTAAAGATAAAAAAAAGCCAATTCATTGGCCTACTTTGAATACTGTGATAATGGTAGAAAATACTTTAAAGAAAATGAATGAAAGTGTTATTTCTATAGCAGAATTAAAAAGAAAATTGCCAAGACAAGTTAATCACAATACCTTAATGATAATTCTTGATTATCTGGAAAAGAGCAATAAAATTGCAGTAACATTAAGAGGCATAACTTGGATATACAATACTAATCCTAATCTAAAGAAAGCAATTTCTGATGGATTGGAACTGTAGGCTATGAAAGAGGTGAGAGTAGTTTTATCGCCAGAAGCAGAAGAAGTTTACAAACAGCTTAATCTGGAAGCTGAAAACTCAAAGCAATCCAGAATGATTTTAAAAGCCATAAATAATAAAATTGAACTAATAAAAGCAAATATTCATTATGGGAATCCCATGGCTAAAGATTTGATTCCTGAAGAATATAAGCAAAAATATGAAGCAACAAATCTATTTAGAGTTGAATTGCCTGCCTTTTGGAGAATGCTTTACATGCTGACAAATAATGAGCAGATTGAGATTATTGCTTTTGTTATTGATATAATCTCTCATCCAGACTATGATAAGAAATTTGGATATAGAGGGCAGTAATCTGCAACAAAAATTATTACAGAATTATCCATAAGTTTAAAACTGCAAATTTTTTAGCTTAAAGATGGAAGTCAAAGGAGTGAAAATTGACTTTTTAGGGCATTCAGGTTTCTTGATTAGCAATGGAAAGAAAATTGCAATAGACCCATATAATGTTTCTGATAATGCCAGCAAAGTTGATTTAATTTTGGTTACTCATAGTCATTATGACCATTGTTCTATAAAAGATTTGGTTAAAGTTACCAAAGAAGGAACGCTTATTGTTGTTCCAGCTGATGCTCAAAGTAAGATAACTAAAGTTGAAAATGTTGAGATGCAGGTTGTTGAGCCTGGTGAAGAGTTTAGTTTTGGGAATATAAAAATTGAAAGCCTGCCTGCTTATAATGTTGATAAAGACTTTCATCCTAAAAAAGAAGGATGGATGGGTTTTTTGATAAAATTTGGCGAGGTGGTTATTTATCATGCAGGTGATACTGACAAGATACCTGAAATGGAAAAATTAACGGGTTATGGAAAACAAGGCAATGAGTTTATTGCTTTGCTTCCTGTTTCAGGACAATTCGTGATGAATGCAGAGGAAGCTGTTGAAGTTGCTTCTTTGATTAAGCCTGACATTGTGATTCCAATGCATTATGGGGCTGGTGTTGCAGGAACTGTTGAAGACGCAAAAAGATTTGTAGAGCTTTGCAAGGAAAAGGGAATTAATGCTGAATTGCTTGAGAAGATTTAGTCTATGTTCTTTCTGAGAATCTGGAAGCAGGCGAAAAATAACTTTTGTGAATAAATATTTATATACTATACATCACCTTTAGACATATGGATTATAACTTTGCACATAATATTGCAGAATCAGCGTTACATGGTGCAATTGAAATTGACGATTATCTTGTAGGACGAAATGCTGATTTCAGCAATATCCTAAACTTGCACAAATCTTTGAAGAATATGAATTAAAGGATGGTGAAGATTTTATCACTACCAAAACTGATTCAAAATTCTTCCTTGTTTTCTGGAATCTTCTCGACTCGGGCGTACATGAAAAAGTAAGGTATTGTCCTGAATTGGCATTACAGATGAGATTATTCAGGTCTGAACTGGAAGATATGGCTATTTCTAGAAACCCTGAAAAAATGAGAGAGCTTCCTCCATTTCTATTGGGATTATCTAGTGCATTTTCTGCAGAATATTATAAAGAAATACAACCCGAATTTTTGGTTGCTTAATCTGAAGCATCAGAATCTATTTATATGTTGGGAGTTTGGAATTTGGATGGAATATAATGCTGATAAGAAAGAGATAAAGCTTGACAGAGAGCTAAGCAAGCTTGATGAATTTGTTGTTGATTTTTGCAGATTGTTTAATGGAAATTATGTGCTTGTTTCAGGTTATATTTCTATTATTTTTGGAAGAAGCAGGGCAACAGAAGATGTGGATTTGATTGTGCCTGACATGGATTTTTCTGCATTTAGAGAATTGTGGTATGTTATTGATAAAAATGATTTTGAATGCCTTAACACCTCAAAACCTGAAGAGGCATTTAAGATGCTTAAAGAGCATGCAATAAGATTTGCTAAAAAAGGGAAAGCTATTCCAAATATTGAATTTAAAACAATCAGAAATGAAATTGGCAATTATTCTTTTAAAAATCGCATTAAAGTTGTTTTAAGAAAAGGTCTTTTATATGTTTCCCCAATTGAAATGCAGATTGCCTATAAGTTGATGCTTGGAAAAAGCAATAATGAAAAGGATTTGGAAGATGCTAAGCATTTGTATGAATTATTTAAAGAAAGGCTTAATAATGCTGAACTAAATAAGTTAATTAAACAGTTTAATGCTGAAAAGGAGTTTGAAATTATAAAATGAATGAATTATACAAGCCAGACTTGAAGAAAATCAGAAGTGCCAAAACGGATAGGGAGAGGAATTTTATTGAACGGCTGGAGTTTATAAAATTCTGGGCTAATTATGTCAAGACTCATGGCGATGAAGAATGGAGCAAGCAGCAGAATGTTCTTATTGATTCACAGATAATTATTGCAAGAAGATTTTATAAGAAACTTGGAGAAACTGAAGAAGGCAGGAAGAAGATAAAGGAATTGCTGGGCATGACATATAATAAAGAATAATAATTCTTATAAATATTAAAATTAAAAGTAATTTATGAGCAGAACATTATCAAACATTTTTTTATCAGGGCTTATGGCTTTAGGTTTAGCGCCTGGCGTTGCAGGTGTTTATGGGATGGTAAGATGGGATGGCGCAGTAAGAGTTGCGGAATTTAATTCTGAGTATAACGGAATGCCTATAGTCATTAAAAGAGATGCAGAAGGTAGCCGCACATTTCATGCATATGTAACACGCCCTAATGGAAGTGTGAATATTATTGATGCTGCAAGAGAATTAACAACAGACAATGGGCATAAAGTATATTTTGATTTATTGGTTTGATGGGATTTTGCACAGATAATTTTTGAGAATAATTAAAAGTCTATGTATCTACTGTAATTCATGGAAAAAATTGAGTTTTTGGCTGGAAGTGAAAAAAGATTTTTTGAGTTTATTTCTGGATTGGATGAAAAGGGAAAGATTGCGCTGATAAGCCATAAATCAGATCCTGATGGAATTGTATCTGCAAAAATTATGAACAAGGTTTTGAATGCTGACTTTGTTAAATTTATAGGTTATCCTGATTTGAATGATGGACTTGTTGATGAGCTGAAGAAACTGAAAGTAAAGAAAGTTGTTATTACAGATATAATGTTTCATGAGCCTAAAATTTTAGGAAAGATTTCAAAATTTGCTGATTTGCTTATTGTTGACCATCATCCCTTTGCTTTTGATTATAATTCTATAGACAATTCTGGCAACTGTATAACAAATTGTCCAGAATTCTCTAATAAGACAATTCCTGAGAATACAAGTAATGGAATTGTCTATGATAAAATATATTTTATTGATGCTAAAGATTATTGCGCTGCATATCTTTGTTATTATCTCTGCTCTAAAATTGAAAATTTGGAGCAAATAGATTGGCTGATTGCTTGTACATGTGTTGCAGATTGGTGTTATAGTAAAAATGCTGAATGGATGGAAGGAGTTTATTCAAAGTACGGCGAGGAATTTATTGGTACAATTCAAGATGTTAGAAAAGGAAAGTTCTGGGAAATTGCTGAAATAATTGCATATGCAATTGTTTATTTTGAGAATAATGAAAAAAAGGTTTACGAGGGGATTGGGGAAGAATTTGGAGATGTTATTGAATTAAAGAAATATGCAGATGAGGTTAAAAAAGAGGTTTTTAGAGGTGTCAAGAAGTTTAATGACAAAAAAGAAGTTATTGGAGATATTTATTTTTATGAATTAAAATCAAAATTTAAGATAGTTTCAAGTGTGATTAATGAAGTAAGTGTTAAGATTCATGATAAGACTATTTTAATTGCAAGAGATGATGGTGAGAGATATGGAATTTCTGTAAGAAGGCAGGATAGCAAAGTTGATACAAATATATTTTTGCAGGATTTGGTTAAGGGGTTTAGCGGCGCAAGTGCTGGCGGACATTTGAAAGCAAGTGGAGGCTATGTTTTGCTTAAGGATAAAGAGGAATTTTTGAAGAGACTGCGTGGCTTTAAAGTTGATTTATAAAAGTTTCTATAAAATTAGAAACATTTATAAACAAAAAAGTATTATTTAGAAACATGAAAAGGAAGGAAATTGTATATCGCGAGATATTATACAATGCAATTGAAGAGAAAAAAATGAAATTTACACAGCTTGAGCTTTCCAGAAAATTGGGAATTTCTTTGAGCATTGTCAATGAGGCAATTGGAAAATTAAGCGATATTGGAGGAGTTAAAATTGAGCAGAGAAGCTTTAGAATTTTAGATATTAAAAAAATACTGTATTATTGGGCTTCTCTTCGAAACTTGAAGAAAGATATTGTTTTTGAAACAAGAGTTGAGATGCCTGTTTCTGAAATTGAGAAAAATATGCCTGAAGTTGTTTATACTGCTTATTCAGGATATAAGTTTAGGTTTAAGGATGTGCCTGCAGATTATTCTGAAGTTTATGTTTATGCAGATGAAAAACAGCTTGAAATTATAAAAAAAAGATTTGGCTCTGCAGAGAGTGGAACAAGGCCAAATTTGTTTGTTTTGAAAAAAGATTCTACACTTGGACTTTACAAAAATATTCCAATTGTGCAGCTTTTTATTGATTTGTGGAATTTGAAAGAATGGTATGCTAAAGATTTTCTAAATGCACTTGAGAAAAGAGTTGGAGTAATATAATGGAATTTTGGAATTCACTTTTAACTGAAAAAAGCTGGGAAATTCTGCAGGACTTGAGGAAGAGATATAGCTTTGTGCTAATAGGCGGATGGGCTGCTTATTTATGGACAAGGCAGCAGAAATCAAAAGATATTGACATTGTTATTGAAATAAAAGAGCTTGAAAATTTAAAGCAGGATGGAATTTCCAAAAATGATAATTCGAAAAAATATGAAATGAAGAAAGATGAAATTGATATTGATATTTATGTTTCGTATTATTCTAAATTAACTATTCCTTCAGAGGACATTAAAAAATATTCTTCAAATGTTGAGGGCTTTAAGGCAGTTATTCCTGAAGCTCTGCTTGTTCTTAAGCAGGGAGCTGAAGTTGATAGGGGCAATTCTGTAAAAGGAGAGAAAGACAGAATTGATATTTTTTCTTTGCTATTTTTTTCACATATTAATTTTAAGAAATACAAGGAAATTTTGAAGACATATGGGCTTGAAGATTATATCAACAGACTTATTTCTCTTATTAGAAACTTCAAGGAAGTTAATTATTTTCCTTTAAATCTGAGGGAATTCAAGCAGAAAAAAGAAAAAATATTGGGTGAGCTGAAAAAACTTTGATGTGGAATTTTGATGTTCTTGACTATAATCAAATATTTAAATAGAGATACATATTGAAATCTCAATTATTGAAAGGAGGTTTATGAAAAACTTAAAAATGGTACTTGATTTTGCAAAAGAGGCTTTAGAACATTCTAGCACACATAGCATTAACTTTGATGAATTAAGAGCTGGAAAGGCTAACATTAAGGTTTTTGGTGTTGGTGGAGCAGGATGCAACGCAATAACATGGCTTTTTAACAAAGGTATTAGTGGAGCTACAATTTATGGAGTTAACACTGATGCTTTGCATTTAAGCATTACAAAATCTGATGAGAAAATTCTTATTGGTAAAGAGCTTACGAGAGGACTTGGATGCGGTGGATATCCTACAAAAGGACGAGAGGCTGCAAAGGAGTCTTTGACAGAGCTTAAGAAGGCTGCAACTGGAGCAGACATGGTGTTTGTTCTTGCAGGTATGGGTGGAGGAACAGGAACTGGAGCAGTGCCTGTTGTTGCTCAACTTGCCAAAGAATCAGGAGCAGTTGTTATTGGTGTTGTTACAATGCCGTTTGAATGTGAGAAAGCAAGACATGACAAAGCAGAATTTGGCTTACAGGAGTTGAGTGAGGTTGTTGATACAGTAATTGTAATTGACAACAACAGACTTGTTGATATTGCTGGTAACTTACCAATGGAGCAGGCCTTTGCAGTAGCAAACGAGCTGGTCAGTACAATGATAAAAGGAATTGTCGAGACAATTACCTTGCCT
>CAYIRC010000008.1:0-33186 GCA_964365855.1 Candidatus Woesearchaeota archaeon | reverse complement strand
ATTCAGTTATGTGTACAACAGATTATTTAATAAAAAAGAATTTTTCCCAATGTAACTATTTATAAGAATACTTATTTTTTCCAAGCAAAATGGTTTTAATATTCTGCTTGAGGAGATACCACAAAAGATTAATTCTTCCATTTTTTAGATTTCCCAGCCTCAACTTATTAAACTTAAACTTTCTTAACTTTCCATGGTTCCATCTTAAGGTTGTAACATTGGAATAAGGATTTATCCTCTGAATTATCCCTCTTCTATGCCATTCTTTGCTCAAAAAAATATCTTCTGCTGCTCCCCAGAGTATTTTCTCATCCCATTTTACTTTTTCCCAAACAGATTTTTTCATGATATAAAGACCACCATCAATATAGCCATATTTATCCCAATCCCTATAGTCTAACATTCCAATTCTTGCAATGTTTGCCCAATCAGTCCCGTATGTAAGCCAGTCACCGGCCCTATTTCCTTCTGTATCATGAATAATACAGCTTAAGACCTCAAAATAATTGCCATATTTTTTCATGCCCGTATACCATTCTTTTTCGAAAATAAATTTATTATGAGTAACTACCATATTTTCGTAGTTGGCTTTCTGACAAATTAAGTTCTTCTTTCTTGTAATCCATCCTGGCTTTTGAGCATCATCAAACTTAATTGATTTTACAGTTTTATCATTTTTATATCGTCCGCTATATTCTCCACATATAAGAATCTCATAATGAGGAATGTTTAACTGTTTAATTGAATCTATTTCTTTATCAACACGCTCATCTTCATTTTTCATAGTAAGTATCCCAAAACTCCACTTATCTATTGAGTCTTTTGTATTCAAAGCAGGCTTAACTTTCTTTAACGCAAGAAAGTTTTCATTATGCTGTCCTATAAATTCTTCTTCAATTTTTAGTTTATCATCAAAAAGCCTATGTATATCCTCTTTTAGTCTGGCAAGATTTAACAGCTTGTTTTTTCTAAATTTTATTATTATATACCCCCCGGTTTTGCAGAAATAAAACCATTCCTGCAATAAAATCTTGTAGAATTTTGTAAGGTTAATCAAATTTTCAGAGTAAATAAAATCCAGTGTTTCATAGTTAAATAATTCCCTTAATGAATACATATTATTTGGCTCAATATAAACATGCTTTATGTTTTTAGTCTGTGAGCTTCCAAGCTCTCTGCTTTTGTGCTCAGATGCATCGATTCCGAATCCTATAGTGTATCTTGACAAGTCCATTTTTACCCTTTAAACGACTGGATAAACAAATTTAATAACTTAATGGTATTTCCATAAAAAATAGGCACCAAATCAGGGTTTATTTTATGCTTGTAAGGAAGCATTCTTGCAAAGTGCATTGCTTCATTAAAAATAATCAAAGGATACTGCTCTTTAGGAATATACTTTATAACTTCTTTGTCTAAAAAATCGAAAATTGCATCATAATTAGAATTTTGCGGCTCTGGAAAGCTTATTGAAATGCCTTTAACTTCACATTTATCAATCTTAGTTAATAACTCATATTTTGAATGCAGCGATTGAAATAATTTTCCGATATCAACTAACTCTGAATTAAATGGGCTTTCATCAGGGTCAACAAGGATAAAATCACGGTCTTTGCATAAAATGTTCTCTGCTGTAAAATCTCCATGCAGATTTAAAACTGCGCGGCTTGATAACTTTGCGATTTTGTCTTTAAGCTGAACTATCTTGTTAACTACCTCTGCTGCACCAGGATAAGAAACGCCATTGATTATTATTTCATTGTACCTGTTCAAATCAGCTATTTTTTGATTTATCTCTGCAATATTTTGCAGCCGGTCAATCAAGCGAGTCTTTAAGTAATCGTCAAGCTTTAAGGACATATTAGAAGATTCTTCATATTGATAGAAATTACGAAACATAAAGTGCAAGATATCTTTAAGAAGATTTTTTGATTTCTCTATATCCTGTGTTAAGATATAATCACTAAATGGAATATAATCTTTATAGTAAGGAATGTCATAGTAAAAAACAAATAAACTATCGCCATAATTGCTTACTGTTGGTGTATGAGGATTATTATTCTTTATGAACCATCTTACCTGATTCCTTATTTTTCTTGAATCATTCTTGTCATGTGTTTTTCTCAGCAATTGACTGCCATTTTTTTCAATAATATAAGTTTCCTGACCAGAGCCCCCATTAAGCTTTTTAATTTTTTTTGAGAAATCTATAAGGTCTATCATCAAATCCCATTAAATTTTAGATTATATACTTTTTCTATGGCTTATTTCTGTATGAATCAGCAGCTTTTTCAAACTCAACTAAGGTAATTTGAGTCATTGGATGATAAAGAGAGCTTCCATAATGCATAGCGGAACCTAAAATCTTCCTTTGTGTTTTTTTAAGTTCAGGTATATCAGTTAATTCTCTTACGATTTTTGCAGGGATAGTAATAACTTGAGGGCCAGCAGAAGCTAATCTATGAATATCCTCTGGTGAGCGTATGCTCCCAACAATTAATTCTGTTTTAGGATATTTAGATTCTAATTTTTTAGCAACATAAGTTATATGATTAAGTGTTATTATCCAGGCAGTATTACTAAACTCAGTTTGAGCAGATTTTAAAATTCCTTTCCAGTCTGGTTGCCTAAGCACATCTTCTAAATTATGGCCTGCAAGGTCTAATATATGAGCATCCAGCATTCTATTTGCAAATAAGCTTACATATGCTGCGCCTGCATCTGCAGCTGCTAATGCCTGATAAGGAGTCATGCATGCTGTAACATTAGTCTTTATATTATTTCGGGCTAGTTCTTGAGTTGCAAGCAGACCGCCTTCACAAATAGGAATTTTAACTACCACATTCTTTCCCCAGCTTGCTAATTCGTATGCCTGTTTTAACAAAATATCTTTAACTTCTTGAGGTTTAGAGTGAATTTTATCAGCGTTTAAACCTCTTAAATCGGTCTCAAGACTTACTGGAACTGAAGGATGTGCCTGCAGAATAGCTTTGCAGGCTGCTTCGAAACCAAAAGAAAGGTCTCCTGTTGCCTGCATTATTCCTGGATTCGTGGTAATACCATCATCAACACCTTTTAAAAAACATTCTTCAATCTCTTTTATGCTTGCTGTATCTGCAAAAAATTTCATGAGTAAAAACAATGCCTAAAGTTTATAAAGATTATTGTAATAGAGAATTAAGACAATAATAAAATGGAAAAGAAGATACATCTTTATCATTTAACTCACAAACTACATTCTGCCACTCAATTAATGGTTAGAACACCTCCAAAGGGTTATAAATTTGTTCTTCAAGAAAAAAAATTAAAACAAAAAATCTTTGAGGCTTTTTTTAATTCAAAACTAATTAAGACTTTGTACAGGAAATTTTTTAAGAAGATTGTTAAGCCTTCTTTAAAATCTAATTCTATAGATATTCCTAAAAATATAGACCTTGTTTTTTCTACAGGCTTGCTACTGGATATAAAATCTCCATGGATTGTCGAAATTATGGACCATCCGGCTTCTTTAGCAGGCTATGATTTTAATTTATTTATGAAACATAAAAATGAAATAGAAAAGAATCTTCTATCAGCTTACTGCAAGAGAATAATTGCTGTTAATGAGGCCAGCTTTAAATTGATGCGGAAATATTTTAATAGCAAGGTTAATGATAAAACAGTTCTTATACGCGCTGCTGTTGAAAAACCAAAACTTAAGAAAGTGAAAAAGGAAAAGATTAGAATAATTTTTATCGGTTCTATTTCTAATCCCGAAGACTTTTATATAAAAGGAGGACTGGAAGCATTAGAGGCATTTAAAAGAGTTTCTGAAGAAATAAAAAATGTTGAATTCTTTGTTAGATGCAAGGTTCCAGATGAGATAGTTAAAAAATATGAGAATGTTAGGGGCCTTAAAATTCTGAATAAGAGTCTTGGTCAAAATGAATGGAAGAATTTAATGCAAAGTGTGGATATATGCTTGAATCCTGGGCATGTTTACCCTCTAATGGCTACTCTTGAATCAATGAGTTATGGAATTCCTATAATTATGCTTGATACTTATGGTGTAAGAGACTACTTGACCAACGGAAAGAATGCTATATTGGTCAAACCCTCTGATAAAATAACAGGATATAAATCAAAAGAATACCCTCTGAATATAAGGTCTAAAGAGTTTATAGAAGAAATTAAGCAGATGGACAAGCAGGTAATTGAGAGACTGTCTGCGGCATTAAAGAAACTGATTCTGAATCAAAATTTAAGAGAGAAATTGGGTAAAAACGCAAGGCGTGATGTAGAAAAAAAGTTTTCTATAGAATTAAGAAATAAGAAACTCAAAAAAGTATTTGATGATGCAGTTAAAAATATTTAAATAACATATTCTATTTAAAATGCAGATGACAAAAGAAAGGCTTAAATCTGATAGTTTAAGATTCAAATATATAAATAAATTCTTAAAAGGAAAAAATATCCTTGACCTTGCATCATCGGAAGGTTACGTACATGAGTTATTAATCAAAAACAATCCTGATAAAAAAATATATTCATGTGACTTTAAAGATGCTGATTTTAACAGAAATTTAAACGAGCCGTTTGGAATAAACAGGAAATTTGATAGTGTAATTGCCGGGGAGATTATTGAGCATGTTGAGAATCCTTCACAATTTTTAAGAGAATGCAAGAAATTGCTTGTAAAAAATGGCAGATTAATCATAACAACTCCTAATGCAATAGGATTACAATATATAAAGAATCCTGCATGGTGTATTGAAAATTATGACAAGCCTGAACATATTTCATGTTTTACCATGCCTATGTTATGCGGGCTTATGGCAAAAATAGGCTATAAAGTAATTCATGCTGATTATATTAATGCCTTTTGGATAAATAATCCCCTTCAGATTATTCCTTATTTAATAAGAAGATTAAGGCCTGATTTGCTGATTGTTGCAGAAGCGTAATTATTTCCAAACCTTGTTTAAGTAAACTGCCCTGAATATGCCTACGCCATAACCTGCAAATTTAACAGAATAAAATTTTGCTATATCTTTTATAGAAAAACTGCTTTTTAGTTTAGTTTGCATGGATTTAGCCAGGATAAGAAATGGCAAAAAGATGAAGTATAATAAAACTCCGAGGTAATTTAAGACAGATATTTTGAAGAGAGTATAGCGTTCTTTCCATGAAGCACCTATCCATCGTGCCTGTTTATAAGTACCTTTAAGCGATAAAGGATTTTTATGATAGCAGGTTGTATTTTTTGCAGGTATTGGCTTAATTTTATATTTAAACCAGAATGTTTGGTCATCAGCATATCCGTATTTTTGGTCAAAGCCTCCGAGTTCTATAAACTTGTCTTTTCTTATTGCCCTGAATATTTTAACTTCTTTTGCTTGTTCTTTTGAAACCCGTATTTCACCCCATAATGCACTCCATTTATTATCTATATTCGTTGCAATTTCATAATCATGCGTTGTGCCTATAATCTTCCCAGCTTTATCTTTTAAAATTGGGCTTATTAAATTTTTAATATAATTTTTATCAAAAATCATGTCGGCATCTACAAAAATTAAAATTTCACCTTTTGCCTCTTTTGCACCAAGGTTTCGAGCTAATCCAGGCCCTTGATGATTTTGGTTTAAAATTCTAGCTTTAAACTGCCTGACAATTTCAAGTGTATTGTCTGTTGAGCCATCATCAACAATTATTATTTCAAAATCTTTGTGAATTTGCTGTTTTAGACTTTCAAGAGCTTTTCCAATATCCTTTTCTTCATTATAAACCGGAATAATTATCGAAACTTTAGGTTTCATGCAATTAAGATGAATCAATTATTTTTAAAACTTCTTTATGTCAAGATGCTGACAGAAGACCCACACTTTAGTGTGTGGTAAAACTCGAGGACTTTTGGATTTTATTGATTATTTCTGTAGAAGATATGGGAACAAGAGGGGAAGGTACAACTCGTTTAACAAATTTGAGCTCTACTCCTAATTCATTGCATAATTCTTGCTTTTCCTTAATCGCTGAATCATCCTCGTTTAAAATAAAAAAATCCGGTTGCAATGCCCTTATTGTTTTATCAAAATTAATTTTGCCTGGCAGGATTTCATTTTCACTAAGAACTGCATAATCTACATCAAGCAATGCTGCAACTATAAAAAGCCGGTCCTGTTCAGGTATTGCTGGCTGATTTTTACCTTTTAATCTTGATATTACACTATCGGTTGCTACAGAAACAACTAGAATATCTGCAAATTCCTTGCACTGATTGAAAAAGACAGCATGGCCAGAATGTAAAATATTATAACAGCCCGAAACCAAAGCAATTGTTTTACCTTCACTTTTTAATTTATTTGAAAGTTCTGCAAGCTTTTCTAAATGAATAATTTTATCTTGAATTCTCATTTTCAGGATTTAGATTATTAAGAGTTAATATATCTCGCATTTCGAATCTCGGCTCAATCACTTGCAAGCCCATTTTTTTTGCAGTTTGCATAACTCCTTCTCTATCGCGACAATAAAATACAAAATAACCGCCTCCACCTGCTCCGCACATTTTTCCCCCGACAGCCCCCGATTGCATTATTTTTGAATAAACCATATCTAATTTAGCGTTGCTAGACTCCGGAGCAAGCTGTTTTTGTGCTTCCCAATTTTCGCTCATTGCATATGCTAATCTATCATCAAATTGTTGGGTTTGAATAAGTCTAGTTACTGTTTCTCCACATGTTCCTATTGTTTCTAATGCTTGCCTATATACTTTTTTACCTGAATCAATATTAGCTGTTACAATTTTTACAATATTCTGCGCTTCGCGTGATACTCCAGAGTGAACTAAAAGTAATTTTTTTTCTAAAGTTCTCACATCACTATCTGTTTCGGAAATATGAGTCTCAACTTCAAAATTATGTGCGTGAAATCCTTTATTTCCAAATCTAAGAAAATTAATTCCCCCTAAAATAATTGCATAGGGATCCTGGCGTCCAATCTTAAAGTTTATTTTATGGTCCTCCATTCTAAAAACAGTTTCAGCAAATTCAGAGGGCGAGCAATGAACTTTATGGTCTGTTGAAAACTCAGCTAATAGAGATAATAATCCTAAAGAAAGTGCTCCGGTAGAACTTGAAACCCCTCCGCCCGGCAGATAGGGACTAAAATCGACTTTGCCATCTTTTCGTGTAATATGCGGGGCAATTGCTATGTTTACAACATAACCTGAATAAAGTTCATGAAATTTAGGAATATCTATCCAGCCACCTGCAATGTCTATTCTAAGTGGAGCCTTTAAATCAACCATACAAATTATGCATAAAAGGAGGTTATAAATATTACACTTCTATTGAATAACTTTAAAATAGGCCCAGAAGTAAGAAATATATGGAGAAATTAAAAGTCTTAGAACTTTGCGAGTTTTCTGCAGGAATTTGCGGAGTTTGGGCGAGAGTTAGGCATGAGTCCCTGGAATTTATTGAAAAAGGCTTTGAAGTCAGAGTTTTTTCGTCTGATGTTGTGAAGGGGACAAATGGCAAAGCTGAAAATGAAGAAGAGATAGAAAGGATTAAAATTCACAGATTCAAATCTAATGGCTCATGGATTAGTGAGAATGTTAAGTACTGGTTTATATTTGGAGGAGCAAAAGAAGAATTGGAAAAGTATAATCCTGATATAATTATAACTCATCTCCTGCATCCATATACAGCTAATCTTTCTACATTGATTAGGAAGCTAAAACTAAAAAAGCCCAATTTAAAGGTGTTTGTAGTGCCTCATGCTCCATTTAATGTTGATAGAGGATTTATCTTAAATCTTGCTACAAATTTATGGAGAAAGTTAAGCACCTTAAATTTGAATAATTTTGATAGAATTATTGCAATAACAAAATGGGAGATGCCTTACTTAGAAAAACTTGGAGTAAGAAGAGAGAAAGTAGTTTATATTCCAAATGGGCTACCAAAGGAGTTCTTCACAGAAAAGCGGATAAAATCTGAAAAAGGCAAGGATGTATTATTTTTGGGGAGAATAGCGCCTGTTAAAAATTTAGAAACTCTTTTACTAGCTGCTAAACAATTGCCTAATATTAATTTTTCAATTGTTGGAACTGCAGAAGAAGAGTATCTTAACAAAATCAAGAGAATTATAACAAAAGAAAGTCTGGCAAATGTTAAAGTTTATCCTCCAGTTTATAACTTAAAAGAAAAAATAAAACTAATAGATAAACATAAAATATTTGTACTGCCTTCTGTTAGGGAAGCAATGCCGCAGGTTTTACTTGAAGCAATGGCTCGCGGCAAGATTGTAATTTCTTCTAAAACAGATGGCGGAAAAGAAATTATTGAAGATTACAAAAACGGGATTTTATTTGAAATAGGCAATTATAACAAATTAGCAGACTTAATTAAACAAAATATTAATGGTAGTAAGAAAATGCAAGCCGAAGCTATAAAAGAAGCAAAAAAATATGCATGGAGTAAATTAATTAAACACTATATTGACTTAATTAAAAAATGATAAGCATAATTATAACGGCGTATAAAGAACCGAGAACAATTGGAAGAGCTATAAAATCAATCTTGGAAAATAATCTTAAAGAGGAGCATGAAATTTTAGTTGTCGCTCCGGATGAAGAGACACTGAATATTGGGCGAGAGTATGCCCAAAATGATAAATCAATACGCATTGTAAAAGACAATGGACTTGGCAAACCTGCGGCTCTTAATGTTGCTATTTTGAATGCCCGAGGAGAAATACTTGTTTTAACTGATGGTGATGTGTACATCGATAAAAATGCTTTGCATTATCTTCTTGACCCATTAAAAGATAAAAAAGTTGGGGCAGTATCTGGAAATCCTATTTCTTTGAACTCCAAGAGCAATATGCTAGGATATTGGTCTTATATGCTGACTAATATAGCTAATGAAAGAAGGCTGAGGGCTTTAAACTTGAAAAAAAGATTTTTCTGTTCAGGATATTTATTCGCAATAAGGAAAAATATTTTCCCAAAACTGCCTGAAAATTTATTATCTGAAGATGGTTTTGTATCGCATAAAGTTTACCAATCAGGATATAGAATTGCTTATTCTCCTGAAGCAAAGGTCTTTGTAAAATATCCTACAAATTTTAATGATTGGATTAAGCAAAAGAAACGCTCTGCTGGAGGATATAACCAGATAAAAAATTTGATTGGAATTGAGATAAGATCTTTCAAAAAGGAATCTTTGGGATTTTCTGATTTTTTTAAGTATATGAGAAATTTAAAAGAAATTTTTTGGTTATTCAATTTGTTTCTTGCAAGAATTTATTTATGGTTAGTTATATACAAAGATATAAACCTTAAAAAAAAGCCACAACAGGAAATCTGGCAAAGAGTAGAAAGCACAAAATAATTATTTTTTATAAATCGGGCTGTACTCTTTTTTTACAAGATTAAGAAACATTCTGAATACATAAGAAAGGTCTTCAAAAGATTTGATTTTCTTCAAGAATTCGCTGTAGAATTTAGTTGGATTAAGATATGACAATACTCTATGCTTGATAAAACCGGACTTAAGCAAACCTTCTTTTTCATAAACATGATACAATTCTGTTCCGGGATACGGCTGTGCTATGTAAAACGTAGCAAAATTTAATCCTGAATTTTTTGCAAAATTAATTGTTTTTTGTATTTCTTCTTTAGTTTCATCAGGAAAACCAATAACAAATGTAGACCATGTCCAGATTCCCAAGTCATTACAAATTTTAATTATTTCCTTCGCGTGATTTAAAACAACGGGTTTTCTCATGAACTTAAGCGTAGTTTCACTTCCAGATTCAATGCCCATAATGATTTTATAATACCCTGATTTTTTCATTTTTTCAAGAACTTCCTGGTCTAATGTGGCGATTGCAACACCGTTTGGCGTATCCCATCTAATGCCTAATTTTCTTTTTATAATTTCATCGCAAATTTCAATTATTCTTTTTTTATCCCAGCTTATATTATCATCAAAAAATCTGAACTCCTTAATTCCGTAAGTTTTTATCAATGATTCCATTTCGTCAACAACATTTTTTGCGCTGCGTGCTCTCCACTTATCACCCTATACTGTATGAATTGAACAGAAAATGCATTTGAAGGGACATCCTCTCGAGCTTATAATTTCTGTTGTCGGGCTACGCATATTAGCAATTGAGTTTTGTGGATGCCTAAGATACCGCTCCATTGGCAAGAGATGCCTTGCAGGCAAAGGCAGTTCGTCAAGATTTTTAATGTAATCGGCTGGAGGATTAATTTTAATTTTAGAGCCGTGCTTGAAGGCAATTCCTTTCAAAGACTGCAATTTTTTTTTATTTTGTAGGTTTTTTATTAAATTTGCAAAAGTAATTTCACCTTCACCAATTACTGCAAGATCTACATTCTTGTTTTTTAAAACCAAAGAAGGATTCGCTGAAGTATGCGCTCCGCCAAAAACTACAATAGCTTTTGAATACTTTTTAACAAGCTCTGCAACTCTGAATGAATCATTTTCATGAATTGTATAACTGCATGAGATTCCCACAACATCCGGATTTATTTCTTGTATTTGTCTGATTAATTCTTTTTCAGATAATCCAATTCTATAGTTATCTTTGCCTAATTTTTCTATGAGGTCATAATAAGCCATACAATCTATTATTTGCGGACTAAATTTTTCTTTTTCAAGATAAGCAGCTATATATGCAAGACCAAGAGGAACTTTAACTGTAAAAATTCCTGAAATTAGGCTTCCTGTTAAAGCAGGGTTTATTAATAAAATTCGAGGTTTGGATTCCATAATCAATAGATTGAACTAAACTCTTTTATATTTTTCTCATAACGCTTATTGTCACCAAGAAATCTTACTTCGAATATCCAGCTCCACCCAAAGCGTCTAGGCTTAAGCTTAAAGATTCCATTTGAGAGATTATAAACTGTTTTTGCCATTTTGAAATCGTTAGCATGGCTGTTTATATTTGTCCTGAAAGAAGGGTTTTTTATAAAATGATGATAAAATGGCGGCCTAATTCCATAGGTTTTAAATGCAATTATCTTGAAGTTGTTTACTCTTAAAAATTGCTTAAAATAATTGCAAGTGTACAGACCAGGATAAATCTGATAATGCCCGGTTAAGGGATTTGGGATGCTTATTATAATTCTTCCATCTTTCTTAATTAGCCTTTTAATTTCATTTATAGCATTTTGAGGATTATTAAGATGCTCTATAGTTCCAATAAAAATTATTATATCAAAAGTCTGATCTTTAAATGAAAATATTCCATTGTCTAAATCCATCTTTATTGTTCTAATTCCCAGCTCTTTATTTATGTCTATTGCTGACTGTGAAATTTCAGAACCTATAACATCATTATTATCTTTAAGAAACTGTATAATTCCTCCAACACCAATTCCGATTTCAAGAATTTTCTTATTTTTTACTCCTCGAAGAAAATTTTCGTAAATCCATTTATATCTATAAATATTTTTTGTTACTTTTTTTTATAAATATTCTGCATAAGGCCTTCTTCTTTTTGCATTCCCTCTGAACTTTTTTAAAATTTATAAACCTATGTATATAAGTTTTTAAAGATAAAATATTTAAGGAATTTATGATAAAAGATGATATAAAAAAGTTTCTTAAAGACAGATGGAATTTTATTTTTGTTATATTAATTTTATTTATAATTATTTACAGATTGTATTATTTCTTCAAACTGGGTGCACAGCCAATCTGGTGGGACGAGGGCGACTATCTTGCGGTTTCAAAAGTATGGGCTCTTAACCAAAATAGTGTAGAATGGATGGCTCACTTCTCGGGCATGAGGCCGCTATTAATACCGTTAATATGGACATTATTTTTCAAGTTAGGTTTGGGAGAGATGACTATAAGATTTTTTACCCTGCTAGTTCCAAGTGTAGTTTCAATTTGCTGTGTTTATTTAATCGGGAAAGAGCTATATGACCGAAGAGTAGGCATAATTGCGGCATTTATGCTTTCTGTATATTGGGTGTTTACTTTTTACACATATCGCCTGCTCACAGATATACCTGCAACAATGTTTGGGCTTTTAGCAGTATTATTCTTTTATAGATATATTAAAGATAATACAAAAAGCTCGCAACTTTATTTTTTCTTTTTATTTGGAGTATTAGCCTTTATGACAAGGTTTCCGCTTAGCTTGATATTAATAACATGTCTTATCTTCTTATTTGCTGTAAAGAGATTCACTGTATTAAAAGATAAAGCTTTCTTAAAATCAATGGGCTTTTTTGGGGTTATTCTTATACCATTTATTATCTATCTTATATATACAAAATTTTATTTTATACAATTCTATTTTGTTAAAGGTATTGGAGGATTAATTGCAACAAATCAGCCATTTGGATTTTATGTATTTGGTCTCTCTGTATCCATATTAGGAACTTCTTGGGCAATACTTTTCTTTTTAGGAATTTTAACTCTATTAAATTTATTTTTAGGCTTTGATATTTTCTGGAAGCAAAAAAATAATTCCTTAAATTCCGACTTTTTTGTTGTTCTCTGGATTGTTTTGCAGCTAATTTTTTATGTTATAATATTTAGGGGGGCAACTGACAGATGGATAATCATGCTGACTGTCCCTATGTTTTTTATAGCCTCTAAGGGGCTTGTATTGATTTATGAAACGGTTAAGAAATACAGCAAAAATATTGCGATTATCATTGTTATAGGCCTGCTTGTCTGGGGCGGATATGCCAACTTAAAGCATAGCAGTGACCTTATAGACAATAAGAAAGATACATATAAAGAGATAAAACTTGCAGGAGAGTGGCTTAAGGCCAATACTCCTGAAAATTCCAAGACTATAACTGCAAGCATTGTCCAAAACTATTATTATTCTGAAAGACAGAGCTATGATTTTTATACTAATGACTCTATATGGGGTAAATGTTCAGATATTTACGGAGCATTATCCTTAAATGAAACATGCCAAAAGAAAACCGAAGAGTCATTTAATGAAAAAGTTAAAAGAATAAAACCCGATTATATGATAGTTTCTGTATTTGAACCTGTTTTTACACCTCAATGGGCTTATACCTATCCTCAAAAATATAATATGAGTATAGTTCAAGCATATATGAATAATCAAAATCAGCCCATGTTAGTGATATACAAATTTGAAAATGGACATTAATAAAGAACAAAGGAAGTTAAAGATAGCTATTGTTTCACTTCCTGAAAATGATTTTCGCTTTCCTTTAATTGGAACAATGATTATAACAAGATATGTAAAAGAACACTGCAAGAATGTTGAAGTTCTCCTGATTGACAATACATTTGACAATATATTCGATGAAATAAGAAAATTAAACCCTGATATTGTTGGGTTTTCAACCTTTACACAGTCTTATAAAGAAGCAATTAAATTTGCAAAGGAAGTTAAGAAAATTAATCCAGAAGTTAAGATTGTAATAGGCGGGCCGCATATCACAACTTTGCCAGACTCACTAGATTCTGTTTTTGATTATGGAGTAATTGGAGAAGGCGAAAGAGCATTTGTAGAGCTTATTGAAGCTATAAGACACCATAAAAATGTGGGAAATATAAAAGGCCTCATATATTATAAAAATAATAAGTTAGTTTTAAATAAAAAACGCGAGGATTTAAGCAATATAGATGAGCTTTTTCCATTGGATTATGGGCTACTAAACAAGAAATATTTTGAAAAAAAATTTATCCCCGAAATATACAAATTTGAAGTTTCAATGGGTCTTATGACCTCTATAGGCTGCCCGTATAATTGCAGATTTTGCTCAATAAAGGCCTGCTGGAAGAGAATTCGATTCAGGAATATTGATAGTGTAATAGAAGAAATAAAAAATCTCTATTATAATTTTGGTGTAAGACATATAGACCTGTTTGATGATCTTTTTTCTGTTAATAAAGCCAGGCTTAATGAATTTCGTGAAAAATTGGAATGTGCAGGATTATTAGGAAAATTAACATTTTCATGCCAAGCAAGAGCAAATACAATTGATGAAGAAATGTGCAAGATATTAAAGAGCCTGAATATCAAAACAGTAGTTTTTGGATTTGAATCCGGGTCTGACAGAGTGCTAAAATATATTAAAAATGACCTTAGTTTGTCTGCTGAAACAAACAAGAATGCTATAAAACTTTGTGTTAAACATGGACTGAATGTATATGGCTGCTTAATGATTGGAATGCCTGGAGAGAAACTCGAAGATATGCAAAAAACCCTTGAGTTTATTGATTTTGCAAAAAAAGCGGGAGCAGCCAGATTATGGATTCAAGTGATTATACCTTTGCCTTCAACTGAAATGTGGGAAATTGCAAAGCAAAGAGGCAAAATAGATGATAATGTCTATGAACATATATCTAATGTATACCATAAAGAAAGCCCATTATTGCTAGATGCAGATGTGCCTCTTGAAGAATTTATCAAAAAATATGATGCTGCAAAAAAGAAATGCAGGTCTTTTGTTTATCAAACATTTATTAAAACACTCATTGGCAATCCTTCATCATTGCTCTATTTTACAAAAGAAAGTATTTTTTATTTAAAGAGATTGTTTAACTTTGTGAAGCAGTAATCTTTCTTAATTTTAGCTCAATTTCGCCAACAGGCATTATCCAGCATAAAAATCTTTCATAAAATTGTTTGGGCATTATATTAAAAATCCAACTAAAACCTGAGTTAAGCATTTTATGATTCTCTGCAAGAAAATTAAATCTTTCTGACTCTATCTTAAAATTAAAAGATTTGTTGTAATATCCTCCAATGATTTGCTGAAATGTAAACCATCCGAAGAATCTTTTATGACTTAAATCGTTATAGCCATTTCCATTTGAAAAATGGGGCACCCTTATATGAATTAATCCATTTGTATTTAAAATCCTGTGTAATTCTTCAAGTGTTTTGAATAAATCTTTAACATGCTCAAGAATGTGAGAACAGTAAATATAAGTGAATTCATTATCTTTGAATGGATAAGGAAATTTGTCAAGGTCATGGTAGACATCTGCTTTATACTGACTGTTATAATCAAGATTTATCCAACCCGTTTTATAATCTTTGCCACTTCCTAGATTTAATCTTTTTAGCTGGGCAGTTTTTACTTCCATTTAAACTTTGAAACCGAATTTACTTTTTAAATTGTACCATCCATGAAGAAATAATTCTCCATAGCAGGCGATAGGATGGAAGAGCCATGCAAAATCCGGCTTTTTTATCAATCCTTTTATGGTATCATACAAAACTGGCAGAATTAATGAAATATATAAAATAACTTTGATTGTGTCCTTCTTTGTCAGGCCATAGTTATATTGAATCTTTATTTCATTATTTAAGCGCCTTTTAATTCTCCTAATTTTATTCGGAAAAAACTTCGGCTGATTGTGAATTATGCCTGTTTTAACTTTGGCAAAATGATTATAGCCTGAATTTACTAATTCATACACAAAATCTGAATGAAGAAATGTATTCTTGACAAATTTTTTTAATAATGCAGTTCTTACAAGAAAACCATTCGAGCCCATTGGCGGAACTTTCTTTTTATCAAGAAAAAATGACTCTATAAAATCGCCCTTATCTTTATCATTATGCGGATAATCTGTCCAATCGCTTTTAAGATAACACCATCTTGAATACATCCCAAGATACATTGCAATAGGGTCATCGCCTCCGATTAATGCTTGGTATTTCACACCAATTTTGTCTGTTTTTCTATAAGAAAAGAAAAGAGTGTCTGCAAAGGCAATTTTCTTGTTATCAAAAGGCAAAAGCATCTTTTCAAGCCAATCTTCTCCAACTAGAATATTGTCTGCATCAATAAAACAAGTTATCTGACCTTTGGCTTTTTGAATTCCTAGAATTCTTGCTGCTTCTTCGTTTCTTTTTGGGTTTTTTATAATCTTAACAGGATATTTCTTTGCAATATTCAGAGTGTTATCTGTACTGCCACCATCAATAAAAAGCACTTCGTAATCTTTTTTTGGAAGATTTTGGGAAAATATACTTTTCAAGCAATCGTCAATTGTCCTTCCATTATTATATGTTGGTAGAATTATAGTCAATTTCATGAAAAAACTACTGCTTCTTAATTTTTAAACTTTCAGCTGGATTTAATGTTTTCTTAATTGGGCCATCTTTTGAGGCAAATAGCCCTTTGATAAATCCAGAACCGTATGAAAAATGGGTTAAAATAGTTGTTGCCATTACTGGAAAAGCAAGCTTGAAATTTTTAGTCTTTATCCCCAAAAGGATTATGTATATAATATATAATATCAAGAATGCAAAATAAGCATACCTTACAAATTTACTAAAAAAAGAAAAAATAAGACCAAATGTAAAAATAGCTACAAAAGCAGGAGGAATAAAAAATGTTAATTGGCGTGATTGCTTATGCATTCTCATGAAAAAGCCGCGCCACATGCCCCAAAAAAATGTCTGCTTCAGATGCTGTTTTAATGTTTTTCTTGGATGATGATAGACTATCAAGTCAGGATTATAATACATTTTTTTGCCTATTTTTAGTAATGAATAGCATACCTGCGTGTCTTCTCCACCCCAATATTTTGAGTCAAAACCCTGTGTTTTTTCAAAATCATTTTTTCTGACAAAAAAATTGCATGTAGGCCAGTCATCAATTTCCATTCTTTTAGCTTTTCCATACCTCGGGCCTGTTTTGCTTGAGCTTAATTCATAAACTTTATTTGACACTTTCTGAAAAAAAGTTGCATTTTTTGGAGCAAAACTTGGCCCGCCAACTGCCACAACATTCGGGTCTTTAAACTCCTCATTGGCTTTTTCAAGCCAATTTTTTTCAGGGTAAGCATCATCGTCTATAAATGCGATTATTTCCCCTTTTGCATTTTTTACACCTACATTCCTTGCATTAGATGGTGCTGTTCTTCCAGTGATTATAATTTGTGATTTTGGAAATTTTTCAGTTGTTTTTTCTTCAAGAACAAGGATAATTTCAAAATCCTGAAAGCTTTGTTTTTTGAAGTATGGCATTGCTTCTTTTATATAATCATTCATCTTTCTTGCAATTATGACTACTGAAAACTTCATTACCAGTCAATCTCCCCTTTTTCCCAAAAATCAAGCTTTGACAGCCCTAATCTTTCATGCTCAAGATATTCAAACAATGGGCCTTCGCTTATAACTCCATTAACTGCATCAACCATTTTCTTGCTGACATTTTCTCCATAAATATTACCTGCTGAAGCCATTTCTTTATTTAATATTTTGTCTTCGTAAACTGCTTTAATTATTTTATAAACAATGTCTTCACGAATGGGCGGAGCAATAATATTTGCACCCGCAAATACAGATTCAGGCCTATCTGTATTAAATCTTAATGTAACAACAGGTATGCCTAATATATTGCCTTCTTCCTGAATACTTCCCGAATCTGTAGCTATTAGAGTGCATTTTGCCATTGCTGCTATAACATCAATATAGCTTGGCCAAACTGGAGAGTATATAAAATTTTTATAATCTTTTGCCAAGGAGTCAATTTTTTCTTTAAGCCCAAATTCATTCAGAGCTTTTTCAGTTGCGCCAAGTGAAATAAATAAAATATTTTTGCCTTCTTTTATCAAGCGCTCCATAGCTAAAATTAAAGATTTAAACCTATGCTTTGAAGATACATTTTCTCTTCTATGCACACAGAATCTTATGAAATTGCCTTCTTTTAATTTTGGAAATTTTTCAAAGATTTTGCTTTGACTAGCTTTTTCTTTTGCTATTTTTATTGCATCTGCCACAGGATTTCCTACAACAAATATTCTTTTTTTATCATATCCTTCATTAATCAGATTCATCATGTTTAATTTTGTCGGGCATAAATGAACTCCTGCTGAAGGCCCGGATGCACGACTGTCAAATTGCTCAGGATATGGCTCGTAACTTCCTTTTTTCCAACCCTTTGGATTTTTTAATTTGTCATAATAATCTCTCACATCCACATTATAAAGAAGACTCATTAAAATTTCTCTCGGTGGGCTCATTGTCCTCAAACCTGCTTCAACATGTGCAACAGCAATTCTATTTGCAAACGATGCTATTCCGCCTGCAACAGCAGTTGTTGTATCGCTATATGTGTAAGGAATAATTTTTTTATTTATTTTCTTTATTTCATGTATTACTTCCCCGAATCTTTGTATTATTTGTGACTGCTGTTCATAAAGTGTTTCGCCTTTAACATTCAGGTTTATATCTGGAATTATATTAAATTCTGCTTCCATTCCTTTTGAAAGATTCCAATCATAATGCTGGCCTGAATGAACAATCAGTATGTTTTCATTTCTTTTTTTTAGTTCTAGAATTAAAGGAGCTTGTTTAATTATATCTGGCTTTGTTGCTATCAAAACTATATGAAGGGGCCTACTGGAATTTTCTTTAATTTTTTCAAAAGTTCCTGGTTCTATAGTTATTTTTTCATCCATATAAAATGATAGAAAGTGTACGCTTTAAAAATTTATGTTTATAGTTAAATTTTTTCAATTTTTATTCCTTCATAATCAAATTCAAATGGAAGCACTCTAACTCCTGGAAGCTGAATTTTGTTTACTTTTTCAGACAAATTCTCTTTATCATCTGTGTAAAATACCATAGAACCGCCGCCACCTGCTCCTGTTGCCTTGCATGCAAGATAACTTCCTTTTAATCTCTCCTGAACAACCCTCATTTTTTCTGTTTCAATTGAAGGATGCAATGATTTTTGCAAATCCCATGTTTCCCTGATTAAATCAGTGAGTGGCGCTCCTCCAGTAAGGCAGGTATACATGAATGTTGCAATTTGGCTCATTCTGTCAATCTTTGGAATATTTTTTTTGTAAACTTCATCTCCAAAAACAAGCTGGTGTATTGAAGAAGACAAATGGCAATCTCCTGTATAAACCAAAACTAACATATCTTCAAGAGCTCTCGCAATTGGCTTTGAAACTGCAAGTTGCTTGATATCCATTGCTTCTATAGAGCCTTTTCCAAGCGCCCAGAGATTAACCCCCCCAACGATTGCTGCTAATTGGTCCTGAATCCCTCCTCTTTGCTCTAAAATAATATTTTCGTGCATCCATACTTTTTTTGCAAGATTTTTATAGTCTGGATAATCGGGAGATTGCAGAGCAATCTCTACAGAGTGCAAAGAGCCTGATGTTCCAAGCCCACTGTGAGAAGGAATGTTTCCTGGAGAGACAATCATTTCTCCTTTCTCATTGAATGTTGCAGATATTCTGCTTCCTTCTAAATCAACTGCAGCATTGAATACTACTCCACCATATTTGTCTCTGAATGGGGGGGAATCAGTCCAGCCTGCTGAAATGTCTATTCTTACTGGAGCGGTAACTCTAATTGCCATAAGCCTATGATTATTTTAAGAGTTTTAAACTTTATTGTGATGTCAAGTAACTTGACTAAAAGTTCCTTGATCACAAGAAAATCAGAGATTTTCAGGTTCATTAAATTTGCTTCTAGCAAATTTAAGACATCCAAAAAACTCACAAACTCATCAGAGTTTTTTTGATTTAATGCTTGTCATACCAATTTAGTATCTTGGCACGGTAGAAAATAGCGGCTGTATCCCATAGCATCCAAAAAATAGCTCCTGGCTTGATTGTGCTTTTAAACCTGTATCTCATTATTATTGGAGCTTCAACTATCTTAAAGCCGTATTTATTCGCTATTACTAAAAGTTCAAGGTCAAAAGCAAATCTTTTTATTACTATTTTAGGCATGATTTTTTCCAGCACTTCTTTTCTAAAGAGTTTAAGACCCACCTGAGTATCTTTAACTTTCAAATTGAAAAGAATTCTATTTATCAGCTGATAAGTTTTGCTCATAAACCTTCGAAGCAAGGGGTAATGCACTTTTGAATCTTGATGCCTTTTGCTGCCTATCACAATATCTGCATCTTTGCTTTCCATGATTTTGAGAAAATTTTTTAATTGCCTGGGGTCTAGGTCTCTCCCACTGTCAACAAAGGAAACGTATTTCCCTTTTACAAAATTAAAGCCGTATTTTATTGCGTATCCTTTGCCCATATTTTTCTTATAGCCTACAACTTTTACTTTACGATTATTAAACTCTTTTAGTTTTTGAAATCCGTTATTTGTACTTCCGTCATCAACTAAAATTATTTCAAAGTCTGGAGTTACTTCTTCTAATGACTTAATAGCCTCTTTTAGATTAAGAATTATATCTTCAGGATTGTATGAGGGCATAATAATTGAGACTTTCATTTTCTGTCAATTAAAAATATAACTCCCCATAAAAATATTGCAGATGCTGTAACCAAAGCTACTGAAAATTGCAATAGTGAATGTGAAAAGTAGATTAATAAGAATATCTCAATTAGAGGAAATATTAAGAATAAATAGTAATCTTTTATTTTTCCCAATGATAATTTATACAATAAAAAGAGATTTGTTACAGACAAAATACTCATCGCAAGTGTTATATAAAATAATATGCTTATAGATTGAGGAATATCTCTCCCAGAAAAAATTTTGATAAAAAAAGCAGGGAACAGATAAATAATGGCTAAATAAACTACAAGGCATAAGCCTAAAATTCCTAAAGCATTCCAGAGGACATTAGGAGAAGCTTTCTTTTTAGAGCCTGTTTCTGCTGAAAGAGGAAACATAGCTTTACTAATTGGCTGTGTGCCCCAAAAAGCTATTTTTCCAAGAATAGAAGCAATGGCATAGTAGCCAGCAATTTCAGCAGGAAAAACAATTTTAGCAATTATTATATCAAGGCTATAAAAAACAGTTATAATCAAAGTTATAAATGCGACTGGCTTTGCATATTGATAAATGTTATTTGTTTCTGCTTGTTTCTCTTCTGAACTAAAAATCTCTTTTAATGTTGAAAAAGAAAATAAAAATGCAACTGCGGCTCCAATTACCAAAGCAACAATAGCACCATAAATTTTCAAACCTAAATAAACAAGAAGAAGTGCAATAAAAAGTTTTGCCGATGCCTCTATAATCATGTTAATTCCCAGCTCTTTAAACATTTTCTTACCAAGCATTACCCCACGGTTTACTGGAAGCAAAAATACAACAAAAACTAAAAGGCCATTTAAAGCAAGCAAAAGATAGTTTATTTTTAATAGGTAAGAGAGAGGTATAGAGATTATGAGATAAAATGCAAAAACTAGAAATGATATATAAACAGCTTTAGTCAGGCTTTTCTTTAACAAGTTTTTTATGCGCCCTTTATCATGCTCAATAGATGAAAATTTTGCCATTATTGTCTGAATGGACTCTGAAAAAATTCCAAATATATAGATTATAGAAAAGAGGGTTGCTAAAACACCATATTCTACAATTGATAAAAGTCTAACCATACTGAACTGAAATATAAAATTAATAATATTGAAGAGATTAAATGTTATTAATAAAACAAGACTCCCACCAATTAAGGCTTTATTTAGCTTTATCATTTTAAGTAAAAATTCCTTTAAAAAGAATGAATCCTATTATAATTATCAAAAATTGAAATGCCCAAATTGAATAAACTACTTTATTTTCTGTTGGCTTTATCCCAAAATATTTCATAAGCCAGATAGAAAGATGCTCAAGCCCATAAATTTTATTATACCTTAAATCAAGAGTTCCATCTTTATTTGGCTTGCCGAATGACTGTTTTTTCAAGCCCCCCCTTAATTTAAAGAACACTTCTAGAATATAAGGAATATAAATAAAAACAGCCAATCTTTCTAAATTCCCCAAAATAGCAATAATAGCTATTAAACCTCCAATAGCGTAAGTCAAAGAATCTCCTGGGAAAACTTTTGAAGGATTAAGATTGTACAACAAAAAAGCCAGCAAACAAATAATCATTAGTAAAGATACAAATGCCAGCCAAGAGTTTCCAGTTATATAAGCTGCAAATCCGAGCGCTGATAATAACAAAATTCCCTGCCCGGCTTCAAGGCCATTATAGCCTGCCAACATATTAAAAGTCGTTGCAGCCCCTACAATTCCTATAGGTATAATTATTAATGGATAGAATATCCCTAGATTAAAAGTCCCAAGGAAAGGCAAAGAAAATGAACTTTCACCTGCATTTATAACAACCAAAGGTACGGCAGCAAATAGTATTAAAATTAATCTTGATCTTATAGACAGCCCTCCTCTTTGCCAGCCAAGTAAATCATCAACTAATCCTATGCCTGCTAGAATAAGAATTACTGTGATTAAGGCAAAAATAGCTATTAAAAAGTCATTTGAAGCTTGCAGGTAAAAAACTCTATAAGCTATGTAAATAAGAGTCCCTACTATAAACCCCAATACAGCAATTATACCTCCTGAACCAGCAACTTTTTCTGCATTAATTTTATTCATTTCTTCCCAGAGAAGACCAATATCTCTTGCTTTCTTAATCCAGAAGGGCATTAAAAATAGAGTTGTAAAAAAGCTTATAAGAACCGGTATTATTAAGATTAAATCTATCATTTTACTATTGTAAAAGACTTATCTGGATAAGTTGTTTGCAAATATTCTTGTTTAACTTGCATTCCTGCTGGATAATTAATCTCCCAAATCCTTACTGGTCCTCGAATATCTCCCACAAAAACAATGTCTGAAGTAGTAGCATTTTGAGATTTTAATTGGGCTATAAGAAAATCATCCTCTGAGTGCACCAATTTGAAATAAGGATTATCTTCTTTATAGAGATATAATCTTGCAAGCTGAGATTTAACTGTTCTATTGCTCAAATAAATCAATGCTCCATCTTTTACTATTTGGACACTACCCTGATTATTATATACTGCAGGCATTAAGTATACACCGGCTTCTATTCCAGAACCAAAATCCTTAAACTCATTATTTATATAAGCATATCTTAACGGCAAATTGTATTGTTTATTTTGATAAACAAAAACAGCATGCGGCTGAGTAGCTAATGTGCCTGACTTATTTTCTTCTAAGATTATAAAAGCAATACCTGCTTTTTGACCAGGCAAGAAAATTTGTGTGCCATTTAGATTGTATATTATATCTCCATCAGTTGGGACGCCTCCAGAAGAGTATATATAGATAGTTGAATTCTTAGTTTCCTGAGTTTGCTGATTATCTCTCACGAATGTGTTTAACCAGCTAAACCTGTCATAATTTCCATCAGAACCAATGCTTGAGAAAGCTGAATATTTTCCAATATCTGTAGAGTCTATTAAGAAATGAGTAGCATTGTGAGCATAAAGAAATTCCAATGCCTGCATGTTATCATTACCTATAAGGGCATATCTTCCCATCAAATGATTCCAGTAAACAATAAAGTTCCCTCCGTCTAAAACGGTTGCACGTTCTCCTATTGACTGCAACCAATAGCCATAATCCCACCAATGAGCGAAAACCGCTGTTGAAGGAGTATTATCCCTTACCCAAGACATTGCTTTTTGCCATTGCTGCGTATAAATATTTGGAGCAAATGATGCTGCCTGAGCACTAACATCTTTATAATATGATCCTGCTGCAAATGCAGTAGATATTAAAATTATTGCAACTATAATCCAGGCAAGAAGTTTAAATGAATCATCTTTAACTTTTCTGGCTTCTGAAAAGCTCACGACAGCTAAATAGCTGACAATTATTGATGCTGGTGGAACAAGAACCATAATTGTTCTGACTGCCCCTCTTGCAGATACAATGCTAAGGAAGAAGAATACAAATAGAGTTATTAATCCAAAATCTAATTCCCTGAATTTATTAGTATCTCCCAGTTTGTTATGCTTGAAATAATAAAATCCTACTGTACTTACTAAAGTAATAATGCCCAAGATATAAATAAAAATACTAAATCCATTTGTTCCGTTTAATAAGCTCGCTGCAGAGTATCTGCTAAATATTAAAGCTGTTAAAAAGGCTAAATAAGATGCAGTTAAGATTAATCTTTCTTTCTTTGCGAATGTTTTTAACATATTGTAGAATAAATAAACAGAACCAATAAAGAATAACCAGAATATAAGAGGTATTCCTTTTATAATTGGCCCAAAGCTTCCAGCCCATTCTCCAAAGAAAGGCTGCCTGTTTTCAGCAACTGTAACCCCAAACCGATTATAAATTGGCTGGATAAAATTGCTTGTCAAAGAATTAAACTTGTCTAAGATTATATCGCTGTGAATAAAAGAAATGAATATTAAACTAAGAATTATTACGATTAATAATAACATAACTGGCATTGGAAGCTTGGCTAAAGGCCCCGACTCAAAATATTTTTTAAGTTTTGTTCTGTTAACTGCAAAGTTGAGCAGGATTAAAAAGAAAGCACCGAATGCAATTCCGGTTGTTGTTGAAGTAAGAAGATTAGATATGGAATATCTTGATGAGAAGGGTATCATTAAAACTGCAGACAGCAGAATCCAGATTGCATAAGTATAAAATTTATTCCGGTTTATATGCCCTAGCAAGAAAGCGATTAAAACACTGGCTCCAATAGCTACAAATACATATACATAACCTCCCCAAACTAAAGCCATTGCTGCTGTAGAAATCGCTGCAAGCACGGCAAAAATAATAATTCCTTTAAGATTCTTTGAATCCCAAGATGACAAAAAGAAATAGAATGCTAAAAACATAAATAAGAAAGCAGCTGATTCTTTTTCAGGAATGCCTGCTATTGTTCTTGGAAGCAAAGAAGGAATTACAGAAAGGAAAAAAGAAGAAATTAAGGCTATTATTATTGATTTTTTTGCTCCCAGAATATTAACAAATATTTTTTTTGTTAAAAAAAAGAAGGCTATAACTGTAAGTGCAAACATAAAAACTGGAAAGATAGCTGCAGACTGTTCTATGGAAGTACTTCCAAAAAATTCAGCAATTTTGTGAAACCATGCAATTAGATAAGGGAGCAATATCATTTCAACTCTAGTACTCAAGCCTTAAGGAACATTCCTCATTGTATCTATAGCCATTAAACTACCATTCTGTATAATATATTTTGCCCATCTTAAGAAAAGAAAAGGGTCTAAATCAGGGCCTAATGTCCATTGACCTGTTGTTATATCTCTTAAGCCTGAAAGATTGCTTGTTCTGATTTTTACAGCTAGAAATATTATTATAGCTAATGCAATGTACCCTAGCCAGGTATAATGGGCTTTCAAAAATTTAATAGCCTTTTCTTTTCGCTCTCTAAAAATCTGTTCTTCTTCCATTTATTATAGTATTGATAAGAGATAATCATATGATAAAAGAGCTGTATATAAATGTTTCAATCATTCCAGTTAAAATAAAGAAATTGCCTAAAATTTCGCTATCTCCGCAGCAAGCTGTAGGGTATTAAACCCAGATTTTAAAATAATGCTGGAGTTATAAAAACTTCAATAAGCGCTGCGATAAACAATACTATAATTGATAAAATAATTAAATTAAGCGAGTCTTGCAGAACTTCCCAAAACTTTTCTGTTCCAATTTCATGCTTTATAACTGCTACAGAAACCATTCCTCCTGCAAGAGCAACCATAAAATAAGAGCCTATTTCAGGTATGCCGTGTGTCAGATACCTGCCTAACCCTAAAGGGAGTGCGCTCAATTTTGAATTTGTAAATATGCCTATGGCTGCAGCTATAACACTGGCGTTCCAGGCTAAAATAAAAATGACGCCTGCACCGAAAATTAGCGAAAAGACCAGTGTAAAAATTAAAACATAAATATTATTAGCAAATATCAAAAATAATCTATCTTTGGCTGTTGCATAAGCTGTTGTTCCTGATAAATCTTTTAGACCGTATTGTTTAACACATTCATCAAAATTTGCAGGTCGATTTATAAGGCAGTAGGTTTCAATTTGAGCTCTGAAGTTTTGAGGTGATGGAAGAACAATATACCAAAAAGATAAGGCTACTACAAATCCCAAAAATAGCCATAAAAACGCATAAATTGCATTCTTATGTTCTATAAGAAGAGCCAAAGTCCCCCTGCGGTCATTAACTTTATTCTCTTCTAATTTTAATGTATAATAAATAAACGGTATTGAAAACATTACAGTAAAAGTAACAACCAAAATCCCCGAATATCTTGAAAGTACGGCATCTTTTGCAAAAATCCAATTAACTAATAAGATTGCAATGCTCGCGTAAAATAAGCCTATAAAAAACAATTCCCAAGGCTTTCTCTCAGCCTTTCTCGGATTAATTATCATCTCTAACATTTGAATATCTCGTTTTTACAGTTTTAATAAAGGAAACAGACTTAAAAAGCTTTTTATAAGAGATAAACTTAAAAAATAAATGAATAAACTTCAGCAGATTTATTTGGCTATAAAAGAGGTTAAAATCCAAGGAGCTACAAATATTGCAAAGGCAGCATTAAATGCTTATTTTATCGAGCCTACAGAAAAAAACAAGAGGAAATTAATGAGCTTGAGGCCAACAGAACCAATGCTTATGAATGTTTTAAATTTGATAAATAAACTGCCTAAAGAAAAGATATTAAATCATTTCTCTGATGCACAAAATAAAATTAATAAAAATGTTTTCAAACTTATCGGGCAAAATAAAATAATATTTACTCATTGCCATTCTACAAATGTTGTCAAGGCACTGATTTATGCAAAACAACACCGAAAAAAATTTGAAGTTTATAATACAGAAACGAGACCGTTATACCAGGGACGAATTACTGCTGCAGAGCTAGTTAAGGCTGGAATTAAAGTTACGACTTTTATTGATTCTGGCATGCATGAAGCTATTAAAAATTCTTCTATAGCTTTACTTGGAGCTGATGCATTACTGAAAAATTATGCTATAAATAAAATTGGCAGTGACGCAATTGCAGAGATAGCTAGTGTACACAAAAAACCTCTTTATATTGTGGCTGACTCGTGGAAATTTTCACCAAAGAATGTCAAGATAGAGGAAAGGGGCTTTCATGAAGTATGGAGTAATGCACCAAAAAAAGTAAGAATAGAAAATCCTGCATTTGAAAAGATTGAGAAAAAATATATTGCTGCTGTAATTTCAGAGTATGGCAAATTGAAATACAATGATTTTATTAAAAAAGCTGCTAAAATAAGACTTTAATTATTCTTTAGATTTTTCTATTTCACTCAATATATCTTTGAGTGTCTGATTATAATCTTTTAACCTTGCTGCCAAGGGGCCTCTTGCTTCACTTAGTCTTTGAATTTGATCGGTTATGATTTTTTCTATTTGTGCAGAGGTTTTCTTGACAATTACGCCTGCACCGACTTCTACAAATAGCTTTTTGTCTAATAAGTCAGTTTTAACATATACACCTTTGCCAACTGAAGATAGCATTTTTGTCTCATTGGATTTTGAGAAGAATTCTATATTTAACTTGAAAGTTCCTAATTCTAATATCTGCTTTTCAATAATTTCAAGATTATTTTGAAGCTCTCCGCATTGCTGCTCAAGAAAAGATGCTTTCCAAATTAATTCTTCGTTCATAAAAGAGATAAAAATAAAGGGCTTTTAAATTTAATGGCCAATATATTTTATTTTCCAGACTTCTAATTCTTCCATAAATAATTTTTGTTTTGATAAGGCCGATTTTTTCAAATGCTTTGCCTTTAATAACTTAAAAATTCTATTTTTTGGAGTGAGCGATGAAAGAACAATCAGGCAGATTCCATTTTTATTCAGATGAGATTTTAGGCTTTTAAAAAATCTTAAAATAATTTCATCACCATTTTTTCCAGCAGTTGTTATTTGCCTGCTTTCTTTGTCCTCTTTTCTATCTTCTGGAAGATAAGGAGGATTGAATATTATTAAGTCGAATTTTTCATGAATATTTGAAAATAAATTGGATTTTACTGCTGCTATTCCCCGGCTTTTCAGATGAAAAATTGATTCGGAATTAATGTCTGAAGCTAAAGCCTGTTTTGCTCCATAAGATATTGCTGCTTTTGCTTGAATGCCTGAACCAGAGCCCATGTCCAATACTTTCTTTCCTTTAGAGAATTTACGAACTTCTTTTTCAAGTAAATAAGAATCTTCTGCAGGTGTATATATCATGCTATTTGCCAAAGAATAAAACAAACCTTGTGAAAATTAGAGAAACGAAAGGTATCAAAAGATAGCTGATTAAATCTGAAGCAAGCTCATTAATTAAACTGAATTGGTCAATTAGATAATTAACCAAAAAGAAAAGCAATATTGTTGCTAAAACAAATAAGTATTCCTTTTTTACTAATAAAAATGATCTCTTGATGCTATTTTTAATTGTTAAATTAAATACAATCAAATAAAAATTTGAAAATGTAAAAAATATAATCAACCCAAATAAACCTACAAAGTAAATAAAATAGAATAATAAAATAGCAGGATTTAGCAGCAAGCCAATGGCCTTTCCTAAGAATAAAGCTCCGTAATGGGCAGCATTACGAACTAAATTGTAAAGAATAAGCAGAAAAATAATTACTATTAAATTTTTAAACCAAAACTTTTTAGAATAAAAGATAAAATCTTTTAAATTCGCTTTAGATTTTATAGCTTGCTTCGATAAACCAATTAATCCTGCAAAAATAAAAGCGATTGCAACTAAAGAAATAGTTAGAGAAGCTATTAACCAGATAGAAAGCGAGAGACTGCTAAATAATTTTGAGTTTATAATTACAGAAAGATTTGAAAATAGGAATAAAAATAAGAATAAAACAAGAGGAGGCACAATTAAAATAAGATTTTTATAAAAATCTCTGAAAGATGCAGGAAATAAAGATAAAAATTTGCTGTTCATAAATTTGTCTTCAAGAAGTTTATTATCTCTGAACTAAAGATTATAGCTGCAACTAAGCCTCCAATTAAAAGAAGAAAGAGTATTATTAATAAAACTACTTTCCAGACTCCTCTTTTTTTCTTCGGGTTGGAATTATTATTTTGATTTATCTTTACCTCTTGCAAATAAGGATGCTTATTCTGATTGGTAATTGATGTCGCATTCATGCTAAGAGAGTTTATAGCTTCTTTTATTTCAACAGGATTATATCCTGCATTGATAAATGTCTGTGCTGCTTCATCTAATGAATATCCTCTTTCTACGGCATTTTTTAACCCTGCAATTATATCCTCTTTCATTTTAGCAAGTTATGCTTTTTCCATTCTGCATGATATGAACATTTTTGTTTAATTTAAATCCCATTTCCTCTGCCAATTCTGCACCTGCGCTTAATTTTTTTAAATCTCCATGAGAAGGGATAACATGCTCAGGGTTTGTTAATTTTATTAAATCCCGAATGTCTTCTCTGCCTCCGTGGCCTGATACATGAACATTGTCAAAAATCCTAACGTGATGCTTTTTTAGCCTGCGCTCCAATTGCTCTTTGTTTACTTCATTTATTGGTGAAGGAATTGTTTTTGATGAAAAAATCACATGGTCATCTGAAGTAAAATTAAAAGGCAATTGGTTTCTTGAAAGCCTGTCTAAGATAGAATTCGGCTCGCCTTGATGCCCGGTACAGACAACAACATACTTACTCCTATCTTTGTTAATTTTCTTTAAGGCTTTCTCAAGTTGATTTTTATAAGTGAAGATTTTAATTTCGTTTATGAATGGCGCCTTTCCTACATTTTTTGCAGCAGTCATGTATTTGTTTAAGCTTCTGCCAAGGAAGACTACTTCTCGATTTAATCTTTTTCCAAGATCGGTAATGCTTTTCAATCTTGCAATATGAGAAGAAAAGGTTGTGACAACAATCCCTGAATTGCGATTGTCTGTGGCAAAAAATACATCCTCAAGAAGTCCGCGGGCTATTTTTTCAGAGGGGGTTTTCCTATCATCTGGAGCATATAATGAATCTACAATAAGAGCTTTAACACCTATTTTTGCCAGCTCTCGCAGTCTTTTATAATTGGGTGTATCTCCCAATACTGGAGAGTTGTCAAGCTTAAAATCATTAGCATAAAGCACAATTCCTTCTGGCGTATGCAGAGCTATGAGTGCAGTCTGAAGAGTAGAATGAGTCATACTTAAAAACTCCACCCGATATTTTCTTCTCCCTTTAATTGTGTAAGAGGCATTAAGATTAAGCGTAACGACCTTATTGCTTATTCTTTGATTGCAATCATCCATCATTATTTTTAAAAATTGAGTTGTGAATGGCGTGCCTAAAATCTCTGCATTATACCTTTGGGCAGTATAAGGCAAAGCACCTATATGGTCCAAATGAGCATGAGAGACCAAAATCGCGCGGACTTTATTTCTTAAGCCATTTTTGTCTAAGTATAAATCATCAGGAAGCGCCCCTAAATGCCTCATGCCTTTTTCAGTAAGAATTTTATCTTTTTCTTCCACACCTACTATTGCTGGCAGAAATAATCCTGAATCAAATAGTATAACATCATCGCCCGTCTCAATGGCCGTCATATTCTTACCAACCTCATTATAACCTCCAATGGTATGTATTTTCATAAATTGTTTAATGTTGAGAGGTTTAAATAGCTTTTTAAAACAATTAGCAAATTATAAATACCATTATCACTAGATTAATATATTGAGAAAAATGGTGCACAAACCGATAGTTTACACAGCGATATTTGTATTAATAATTCTGCAAATAGCCTCATTTGTTTCTTTCAGCTCAAGAATTACTAAACTAAATGCTGAACTAGAGACAACGCAAGAAAATTTGACAAGCTATTTTGTTAATACCCTTGATGAATATAACTTAAGATACCAAAATAATTTTAATGAAATTTCAAAGACCCTCACAAAACAACAAACAAATTTAAATGAAGAAATTAAATTATTAAAATCTTCTAAAGATGATTTCTCAGGTATAATTGATGATGCTGTTAAAGGAGTTGTGAGCATTTCAACAGATAAGGCTATGGGCACTGGTTTTGTTATAAATTCTTCAGGATATATTGTAACAAATTATCATGTTATTGATGGTTCGAAAAAAATTAATATTATAGATTATGACAAAAGCATAACATCAGCAAGATTTGTTGGAGGAGATGCAACTCGGGATATTGCTTTGCTAAAAGCTGATAAAATTTTTGCTTCTTTAGAATTTGCAGATTCCGACAATTTACAAGTAGGAAAAAAAGTAATTGCAATTGGAAATCCCTTGGGTTTGTCTTTTACAGTGACTGAAGGGATTATCTCGGCACTGAATAGAGCAGGACCTAATGGCCTAGAAGAATACATCCAAACAGATGTTTCTTTGAATCCGGGAAATTCAGGAGGTCCATTAATTGACACCTTCGGCAAAGTAATTGGAATAAACAATTTTAAAATAGGCAATGCTGAAAGTTTAGGTTTTGCATTGGAAAGCAATGCTGCTAAAAAACTAATAAATAAGATTGCAAAGCAAACTATAACTGGATAACATGAAATTAAAAATAAAGCCTTCGATAAAAATAAAGAGAAGATATCTTTTAATTAGAGGAGCTAACAAAGAGGAAATAGAAAAAATAATAATTGAATATCTTGGAATATTGGGATGGGCAAGAGCTAGCCCAATGTTTGTTAAGTCTTCATCTAATCAAATTATACTTGCTGTAGATAGAAAAGAAGTTGATAATATAAAAGCTGCGTTTGAAATATCTTCCAGCAATATCAAGATACTAAAAATTTCAGGAACATTAAAAGGGCTTAATAATTAACAGAAACCTTTAATTATATTATTCTGCTGATTTCTTCATGGAAAAAAGAGGGCAGATTGAATTATCATTTGGAATGATATTTGGGATAATTCTTGTAATTGCGATAATTTCTGTTGCAGTTTACGCTATAATTTACTTCTTAAATTTTAGCAAATGTGCAGAATTAAAACTATTTTATAGAGATATTGAGCAGAAAGTTGATGATGCCTGGCGGGCCGATGCTGTCCAGTATGAGTATAATGGAAATATCCCTGGGGGCTTGAGTTCTATATGCTTTGGCAATCTGTCTTTAGCGCCAGATTCTCAATCAAAAATTGAGTACTCTTTTTTCAAAAAGTCCCCCAGATGGGATAAAAATCTATTTTTATATCCTCCAACAAAAGCCTGCAATAAAGATGCTTACTACAGTTTAAAGCATATAAAAACTGATAATTTCTTTTGTGTCCCTATTAAGAATAACAAATTTAGTGTTAAGTTAATAAAAGGTAAATTTGATGATTTTGTGGAATTAAGCAGATGATGAATAAAAAAGGGTTTGAGTTTACTTTTGCATGGATTTTTGCTATAATTGTTGGAGCTGTAATAATGTTTTTAGCTGTTTATGCTACCTACAGCCTGATTAGCACTGAGAGGAGTATTTCAGACACAGAAGCTGCAAAACAATTTGGAATAATATTAACGCCTGTTGAAACTAATCTGGAAAGCAGTAAAATTACACCTATAAAGTTTAATGAGGAAACGCGAATATACAATCGGTGCAGAACTGAAGGCAATTTTGGTGTGCAGGAGATAGGGGTATCTTTAAAGTCTGGATTTGGAAAAACATGGCAGGAGCCAAAAATTTTAAGCAGTTTTTACAATAAGTATATTTTTTCTTCAGAAACAATAACTGGAAAAGGAGCGTTTGTATTTGCAAAACAGTTTAATTTTCCATTTAAAATTGGAGATTTAATAATTATCTTAGGAGAGGATAAATACTGCTTTGTGAATCCTCCTAATGACATAGAAGAAGAAATTGGTAATTTTAAAGAAACTGGTTCTTTTAACAATATTAATATAACTTTATCTATTAATGAGTGCAGTAAAGACAGTAAAAAAGTCTGTTTTGGAAGCTTAGGCTGTGATATAGATGTTTCATTAGCTTCAAAAAGTGTAAGAAAAAACAATCAGGTTGTATTTTATGAAGATTCATTAATTTATGGCGCTATTTTTTCTGATCCTCAAATTTATGAATGCCAGGTAAAAAGACTAATGAAAAGAACTGCAGAATTATCTTTAATTTATGCCTTAAAATCTGAAAATTTGGCTGTAAAGGGCTGTTCTTCAAATCTTAAGGCGGATTTAATAGCTTATACAAATAAAACACTAATGCTTAACAACTCCCTTGATTTGGGAGCAATAAACTTTGATGCAAAGGATTTAGGAGGCAAAAATGACTTATTATTATGCAGGCTCTTCTAAAGGGCAGATAAAAATCCAGCAAATGGCTTTTGTTTTAGTGGCAATTATAATATTTTTTGCTATTGTTGCTTTATTTTATTTAATGTTTAGAGTTTCCAACTTAAAGGCCGATGCAGCAATAATGCAAGAAAATGAGGCAAAAGAGATGGTACAAAAACTGGCAG
>CAYIRC010000007.1:0-34030 GCA_964365855.1 Candidatus Woesearchaeota archaeon | reverse complement strand
CATCATTATCCGCAATGTCAATTAATTCAGCTTCTTTCCAATCATCTGGAATTTTCATCTCTTGTTTCATTTCATCATTCTCCCGATCCATTTAGTCTGACCAATGAATTCATAGATCGCAGTAATTTCTATTAAAAAGAATATTATTACAATTAGAGGTTTTGCGAGAGTTAGGAAAGACCCAGTCATAAGAGGCTCTATTGCCTGTTTGATAATATCTGTAATTGAGAAAGCTTGATCTATAATAATTCCTAACACTGTACTAATTAATAATTTAATCGCTGTTTGTGGTTTCATTTTTTCTTATGTTTTTTATTTTGAAGATGATCCAATATAGACTTTCCTCTTTCCAAAACATTGTCATAAGTTAAAATCTCTATATTGTGAAAATAATAACCAAGATTCTTCAATTTCTCAACATCTGTATTTTTTCCAATTATCAAAATTCCTTTAGGCTTTAGAAAATTAAAATTCATATTTTTACTTAGAACTTTATCATTGCCATAATATAACGCATCGTCAATATATTCTATTAACTGCTGAATTGCCTTACTGAAAGGACGAGTTATTTTTCCATCTTTATCAAAAATATCTTCATTTACCTTTTTAATTTCAATTATATCAGCGTAACCATCATACTTCTCAGCATAAAAATCATATCTCTTTCCAGGTGCAATCTTTTGAGGCTTGGAATTTTCATATTCTAATCCCAGAAGCCAAGGTCTTTTCGATAAAAAGATCTGAAGATCATTTTCTTTCTTTGAACTTTTTATTAATTTTTCAAATTCCTCTATATCTTTTTTATAATCTGGAATTTTTATTTTTCTATATTCTTTAATGAGTTTTGAATAACTTTGAATTGTTTTAGTCATTCGAAGATTATCATTTTTCAATCTCTCAACATCTTCATTAACTTGCTTTTCTACAGTTTTTTCTGAAATTATTTTTCCCTTGACTAGATTTTTTATAAGCTCTTCATCAATAATCTTTCTTATTTTATCCCAAATGCTACTGCTTGTAATTTTGAAATGATTGTGTTTGTAAACGCCTTCAGTTTTTCCTGGAACTCCAGAGTACAGGTCAATATAGGGTTTACTTTTTCCATCATCCCAAACAGTTAGAGTTACTCTCACGGGATAAAGACCTTTTCTTATATGATACTCCTTTAATTTTTTATAATTTACTTTTTTAGTATCTTGTTGTGGTGCCATCTTACTTTATCTCCTTCAAGAATAATTCAATCTTCTTGTCAATCTCACTCCTCTCTTTGTCCAGCTCTTTCAGTTCAGACCATTCCTTATCAACATCAATTTCTTCGTGCTCTTCTTCTGGGAAAACATATAATGAAACATTTAAGTTAAAATCATTGTCCTCAAGCTCTTTTTTATCAACAGCCCTGGAAAATCCTTCTTTATCCTGGAATTTGTCATAAACCTCAACTATGTGTTTGATATTATCTTTTGTAAGAATATTTAGCTTTCGAACATCAGGATGTTTTTCAAATTCAGGAGAAGCATTTATGAATAATATCTTTCCTTTTCTTTCTTTAGGTTTATTTCTTCTTAAAATAATTATTGCTCCAGGTGCTCCAGTATTGTAAAATAATTTTTCTGGTAAAAGCAGGACTGCTTCAATAAGATCTTCTTCAATAACTCTCTGCCTTATTGCTTTTTCTTTTCCGCCCCTGAATAAACAACCATTATCAATAACTACTCCAATTCTTCCAGTATCTTCTTTAGAAGATGCTAACATATGTTGTATCCATGCCCAGTCTGCTGACTGCCCAGGCACAAAACCATAGTTAAATCTTGTTTTCCAAAATTCTCCTTGTTTTAATCTGGACTCATCATAACCATCTTGATTCCAAGGAGGATTCGCAATTACAATATCAAATTTTTGTAATTCATCACCTTGCTTTAATCTTGGATATATCAAAGTGTCACCGCCTTGCAAGTTGAAATCTCTGATGTCATGAATATACATATTCATCCTTCCTAATGCTAAAGTCTTAGGATTGTATTCCTGCCCAAACAAAAATAATTTTTTTGCTGAATCTTTGCCCTGATTTTCTTCAACATACTTATATGAAGAGATCAACATTCCAGAACTTCCGCATGTCGGATCGTAAACGCTTTCCTTTGCTAAAGGTTTTAATATTTCAACAATAAGTTGAATAACCTCTCTAGGAGTATATACTTCTCCTTCTTTTGCTTTATCAGGTGCAAAGTATCTTAAGATCCATTCATAAGCATCTCCCAAAATATCAGGTGAAACATGATGAAGTTTCTTTTCTGAGAACAATTCAACAAGCTGTCTTAGTAGTTCAGCATTCTCATTGTTTGATGTAAACTGAATGAAATCAGTATTTTCTAAAGCGTCTCGTAATTCTGGGTTTCTTTCAGCAATCTTTTTTAATGCTTCAGAAAATTTCTCAGGTAGTTTCTCAACTTCCTTCCTTAGATTATCCCAGAGATATTCTTCAGGTAAATCAAACTTGTGATATTCTGGACGCTTTGCTTCTTGCTTAGCTGTTTTTTCAGGCAAACCATCTTTTTCTAATTCTTTAATCTCTTCTTGGTATTCTTCTTCCCATTTATCAGAAATCCTTTTTAAGAAAAGCAGAATCAATATAAACTTATAATCAACTCTTGTCCTAATTAAGTCAGCAGCTTTTTTTAATATCCTATCAATGTCTTGCCTGGTTAAGACCTCTTTATTCAAAGACAGGCTTTCTTTTATTACCTCTCCTTTTGACTTTAAAGTATAAAGCCTTCTTCTGGAATCTTTAGGATCAAGGCGTATGTCTAAATATCCTGCATTTTTTAGTTCGGTTAATATGACTGGCACACTATCTGCATCTACATGCCCCTGTTCAATCAAAATTTGCATCGCCTCTTCTCTATTAAATTCCCTTTCGTTGAACTTCTCTAAAAGAAGAGAATATCTTCTTTCAAGCCAATCCTTATTTTGATCCATTTAAAGAGGATAATTAATGAGTATTTAAATCTTTCTTAAACCATTAAGTCTATAAATATTAACTTAATGATTATGTGTTCTGTCATAATTTACCTACGTCGTAGCCAACCCCCATCGTCCTTTATTATTCAGCCTCTTCTAATTAACTCATGGAAAACTTCCCAGAAACTGACACAGAAGAAATACTGCTAAAATTAAGAGAAATACTTGACTATCTTAAGAAAATAGCCCAGAAACCAACCGACATCACACGAAAATACCATGAAGTATAAATGCTCCCGCCGAGATTCGAACTCGGGTTACCGCCGTACTCTATCACCTCAATAACTTGAGGCAAATCAAAAGATATGCCTGTTCTAGAGAGAACTGAGGTTCAATATCTCAACGATATAAACCTCGGCAATACGAGAGGGCGATGTCCTTGGCCTCTAGACTACAGGAGCCTATATTATTGAAAAGAAGAGAGTTTAAAAGAATTGTGCTGGAGAAATAGCTAATTTTGATGCTTATTTTGATTCAATGTCTCAGGCATACAAGTTTGTTTCTGCTTATTCAGGAGTGTTAAATGAAGCAGCAGTTCAGGCAGTTTATAACGGAGACAAATATGCTGCATTAGATGCGGTTATTGAATCAACAAGAGGCTCATTTGAAGGGCAAATGGATAATATTGCTGCTGGAATTGAAATGGCTCAAAAAGGCAAGAAAAGTGCAAAATTACTAAATAAGTTCAGTGGCAGATGGGGATTTATGAAAGATACTCTTGAAGGATTAATGCAAGCCCAGAAGAAGCAGGAGTAAACCATGAAAATTAATCTACCCAAAAGCATAAGATGGAATGGCAGAGAAATTCCTGTAGAAGGACTATGGAAAGAGTTTTAAGAGAAGAAGGAAATAATCCTGCATCAGAGCCAGAACAAGTTCAGGCTTCAGTAGGAAATATGCCAAATCTTAATGGATATGTTTATGTTAAGCCTCTTGGAATTTATGTTGCTAAAGAAAGAGAAGCTAAACTAAGAGCAGAATAATTTTTAAATCATTATTTCTTAATAAAATTCCTAGCCATATTATAATTTGGTTTTGTTACTAATAATATTGCTGGGCTACACGCCAATTAATAGTGCTTTCAGTGATGAATGCCATAAGATTCAATTGTGACATTAATCTTTTTCTAAAAGCCATTTCCAAACAGGCAGGACTTTTATTATTTTGCTTTCTTTTTTCAAGCTTTCTTCTTGGTCATAAGTTAAAATAAGCCCTTCCTTTAATTTGAATTTTTCCATAGCTTCCAGTAATCCCTTTATTTCTCTTTCTTTGTTTTCATCACTAAGCTCAAAGCAAACCTGAACTGCTTCTTTAATTTTTATGCCGTCCCTCATCACAAAGTCGCATTCTTTTTTTCCAGCATAATAATATATTTCTTTTTTTCTTCGCTTTAGCTCTATGAATACAAGATTTTCTAAAAGCTTTCCATTATCTTCTGAAAACCTGAATCCAAGATAAACTGCTAATCCGTTGTCAATTGCATAGACTTTTTTATTTGAATAAACCTGTTTTTTTAGGGAATAATCAAATTTTGGCACTAAAAAAACAAGAAAGCTATTCTCAAGATAATCAAAATATTCTTTTACTGTTGTCGGGCTTCCAAGCCCTAAAAGTTTCTTTATTGAGTTGAAGCTTATCTCCTTTGAAATACTATTTACTGCAAGATGAACCAATTCTTTAAATGTTTTTTCATTTGAAAGCTTGTATCTAACAATTATATCTCTATAAATAATATTTTCATATAATATTTTAAGGTATTCTTTATTCTGCTCTCTAAGATACTCTGGAAAACCCCCGCTAACCAAATATTCGCTAAAATATTTTTTAACTCTGGCTTTAGTTGCAGTTAAATAAATAGAATCTTTATTTATTTCAAAACTATTGAATTTTAAAAACTCCTTGAATGAAAAAGGAAAAAGGCTTATCTCAAGATATCTTCCTGTTAAATGAGTCCCAAGCTCTTTGCTTAACATTGAAGCATTAGAGCCAGTGACAAAAACTTTTTTTCTTTCATCATGCAGTCTTCTTACAAACCTTTCCCATCCAATAATGTTTTGTATTTCATCAAAATAGAAAATTTCCATGTCTCCATATAATTCTGCAAATGTTTCATATAAAAACTGAAAATCTTCCACTTTAAAATTAATTAATCTTTCATCATCAAAATTAAGATAGTATCCAGGATATTTTGCTTTTATTTGTGATAACAATGTAGACTTTCCACTTCTTCTTATGCCAGACAGGACAATTATAAAAGGGTTTTTTATATATGCTTCTATCTTGGCAAAACTTTCTCTTTCAGTTAAATCTTCTTGTGGTCTTTGTTTGTTCTGCTCTAAAACAATTTCCTTTAATTCTGTCTTATTCATAATGTCCATAGCTTCTTGGTGTTTATAAAGATTTCCATTACTAATGGAAATATTGATATTAAAACATCTTTTATTAGCGGAAATAGCAGGGGGCTGATTGATAATATATTCGGGTAATCTAATTTTTAATTTAGTTTAACCGAAATAACTCTTTTCTTTGCTTATTTTAGAGATGCCTTTATCTCTTACTTTCTCCTTCCAAGCCAAGTATTTCTCTTTGTGTTTCCAGGGGTCTATTTTCATATTTTATCAACGAGGAGGTTTTATAAAACCCTCTTGTATTTTTATCTGTACATACTAACAATAAGAATTAGTATCCCTCCAAAACGCACAAGATACTAAATAGCCCCGCCAGGATTCGAACCTGGGTCACCGGCTTCAGAGGCCAGTATCTTTGACCACTAGACTACAGGGCTATTCTTGTAGATATTAAATTTGTCTTTTAAATATTTGCAATAGTTGAGTATAGCAAGATTTTTATAGAATAAGAGTTATAAAATAGAAGGAGAGAAAAATGATACTTAGCTGGATTTTAATTGGGGCTTTGTTTGTAATAGCTTTGGTTTTATTAAGGTTTAAAGAAATTAGGCATAGAACTACTTTGTTTATAGCAATAGTTCTTTTATTATTCCTGATAATTTCTGTTACTACAGTAACATCTGCAAATAAAGCTGATTTAACTACATTTGATGGCATTCTCTTTGCTGGAAAGGCTTATTTTGTCTGGCTAGGAAATGTATTTCATAATTTAATTACACTCTTAGGATATGCTATAAAGCAAGATTGGGGAATTAATACTACAAATATCTCTATAAAATGAAAGTCTTAATGATATTCTTATTATTCCTGTTTTTAGGAGCTTTATTTATTATTAGTAACGGGAATCTTCACTTGCGCGACAAGAATGAATTTGTAAAATTTTCTGGAGCATATTATTCCTGGTTGAGCGGGCTGTTCACAAATGCCAAGCAATTAACAGGATATATTGCCAAGTCAGAGTGGCTTCCTGATAAAAATAATTCTTTGCAAAGTTAATAGTTATGTTTTTATATTGATTTCTCTATGCCAGATTTATGCCTCTATAGCTCAGCTGGTTAGAGCGCAACATTGGTAAGAGCTTTCTTTGAAAGAAAAGAACTTTTTGGAAGAAAGATAACTACAATTCCTTTGGAGTATACCAAGCATGTTGAGGTCCCGCGTTCAAGTCGCGGTAGAGGCTTAATTCTCTAGGTTTATATAGATTTTTCATTTCACAGATAAATATATAAAACGAACTTATTTAATTTTCTTATGACGGTAAATCTTACTGAATTTAAGAAACAATATAATGAATTTATGAAAAAATATAATTTGCCTAGTTTTAAAGAATTAAATGAAAATTTTGAGATTGATAAAATTGACAGAGAGACAGAGTGCATTTTGAGGATTGTAAGAAAAGTCATGATGGAAAAGATTGTTAATTCTTTGGGTTTTCTTGAAATGCTTATAAATCCTATGAATGCTCCTAGAATTTATCTTTCTTATATAAAATCTATAACTAATGAAGACAAACAGTCTATAGAGAAAATATATACTGATTTAGGAGAAGTTAGCCTGTTTTCACTGGACTTGGAAATAGATTACTCTGAAAAGAAGGAGGCTGAATTAATTAAGAGAGTGTTTAATGTTTGGAATTCTTTAAAGCCGGAGTTTAGAAGAATAATGGAAAATATGAAAAAACCTGGTATCATTGAGAAGAAAGAAAAGAGTTATTTTGGTTAAACTAAATTAAAAATTTCTTCTAAGGAAATCTCAATAACCGAAGCAGGCATTTTAAGTCCCCAATTTCTCAAAGTGTCTGGATGAATTTCACCAATATAACCAATTTCTTTATTGTTTATAGCTATAGAACCAGCTCTGCCCTCTATCAATCCTTGCTTGATTGCTTCTTTTAATTCATATTTAAAATTTATCATTTTTGCCAGATAATCTAAAATTTGCTTTATTTCTGTGAAATTTCCAGGGGTAGAAGTTATAATAAGATGCTCTGATTCTTCTATTCCTGTATCTGTTTTATCTTTATTATCTTTTGCAAATACTTTTCCAATTTCGAAAATTTTCTGCGGATATTCATTGTCTTTATTTTCAGATAGAATTCTTAAGGCTGGGATTAAGAGATTCGGCCTTAATAACTTGTATTCACTTTTTGATGCTTCAAGATTAATTTTTTCAAACTTGAACTTCTTTGCTTCATCTTCTTTAATTAAATGAAAGGAAGAAGTTTCAAGCAAGCCAAGCCCGGCAAGAACTTCTGCAATTTTTGATTTTATTTTGCTTTCTTTTGATTCTTCACCTGCTGTTGCAACATTAGGCAATTCAGGAATAAGCTTATCATAGCCATATGCAATAGCTGCATCTTCGATAATATCGAATTCGTGCAAAACATCTGTTCTCCATACAGGCACTAATACAGATTTATTTTTGTAATCGTAACCCATTTTAGGGAGAAGTTTCCTAAGGTCTTTTTCTTTTATATTAAATCCAATTAATTTATTTGCATTTTCAACAGAGATTTTCATTTTTCTTGGCTGTAAATCAATAAATTCTTTTTTGTTTCCATAAACAACATTGACTCTATATGCTTTTCCGCCCATGTCAATTAAATCTATAACTGCAAGAGAAATTACCTCTTTTAAGATGCTCAAATCCGAGCCAGAACATTCAATTAAAATATCATTTGTTCCTGGAATTAATTTTCCAGAGTTATTTGAATTAATTATGGGGGGCATGCTTAAAACTTCATTATTCGCATCGTAATATACAGGAAATTTATCAAATCCATTTAATTGATTTCCATATTCTCTTCCGCATGGATGCCTTGACAGTATTTTAAGTGCATCCATTTTTTCAGGCATATCAAGGGGTTCGAAAATAATGTCTTTTGGATTCTTTGCAATGTATTTTATAGGAAATTTTATCTTGTCGAGGATATAATAGCCAAGTGCAACTTTTCTTCTATTTCTGCCAATAGTTGCATGGATTTTTTCCTGCCATTGCATTATTTCCTTGATTCTTTCGTCTGTAAATTCAACACTTTTTACAATTACAGCCATGCTATAAGGCCTTATTTTCTCAACTGATTTATCAATATTTATTCTGTAATTTCCTTTTTGTATTTTGTATTTCTTCAAGCCTGTTTCTTTTCCGAAAAATGATTTTATTGCTCTTAAAAAGCCGTGCATTGAAATTAAGTCGGGCCTGTTTGCGCATATTTCAAGCTCAATTTCATTACTGTCGAGCTTCTCGACAGAGGCTCCGAATAATTTTATTTTTTCAACAGCTTCAGGAGTTAATTTAATATATTTTTCAATTTCTTTTCTCGGAAATTTTATAGTTGTCATTTTAAGTCAATTCCTCCTGCCAGTTTATTTCCATGCTTGAATATCTTAATCTTATCAACAGGAAACCTTTTCTCATATTCACTAAGCACTTTTAATGTTTCTTCTTCAGAATTAACATTACAAATACCTGCAATCTTCAATAGCAAATATTGCATATCTCCAATAAAATTTCCAACTTCATCTTTATGCTTTTCAATCAGTTCTGCCTGCTTTTCAGCATCAACCCATTTTATAACATGCCAGAATTCCCCTATCTCTTCATTCATGTTCAGCAATAAGTCTTTTATCTCTCCCACTTTCCCCCAATCTCGAACATTATTGAATTCCATCACTTTATCTTGTACCTTTTTCATTTTCTTCTCCCTGAACTGTTTAGCAAAACTATCTCATTTTTAACATCATTAAATCCTATTTTTATATCATTCTGTATGACGCTAAATTCATTTTTTAAATTATTTAATTCATTTCTAACCTTTACAAATCCAACTGCTGTGTGCTTGTCCATTACAAATATTTTTCCCCAGACTAATATTTCAGATGCAGCCACAAATAATCCAATTGAAATTAATGCATTACTTTCTGAAGGTGAGCCATATAACATCCAGATAGCTATTCCAATTATTGCTAAAATTAATATCCAAAATATTATATCTTCTGTTTTTATCATCTGAATAATGCATAAACCCCTAATGCTGTTAAAATCGCTATAAACAACCAAAATAATATACTTCCTATTTTCATTTTGTCCAGAACTTTTTCCTCCTTAGCTCTCCAATATCATTTTTATACATTTCTCTTAAATCTTTAATCTGGTAATGGTCAGTTGCTATTCTGTCGAATCCCTGCCCCCATGCAAGAACAGGGACATATTCTCCAAACAATGGAATTATAACTTCTGGCCTGAAAATTCCTGCCCCTCCTGTTTCAATCCATATATTATGCTCCTTATTCCATACATAAATCTCAACACTTGGCTCGGTATACGGGAAGAATGAAGGTACAAACTTCACATTATCGAATCCCATTTTTTTGTAGAATTCTTTTAGATATCCAAGCAAATTCTGGAAGTTTGCCTTTGGGTCAATGACAATTCCTTCTGTCTGGTAGAATTCAAAACCATGGTTCCAGTCAATTGTTTCATTTCTGAAAACTTTTCCGATTGAGAAAAATTTAGCAGGCAATTGTTCTTTTTTCAGTTTAGCAATTGTTTTTGCAGATAGGCAAGTTGTATGCGTGCGTAGCAAAACTTTTTTTGTAGCTTCTGGATTCCATTTGTACTGCCATCCTTTGCTTCCTGCAACTCCTTTTTCATGCGCATTTTTAATTCTTTCAACAATCTCTTTTCTGGGAAGTTTGCCTTCAGTGCCTTTAATATAAAATGTATCCTGCATCTCTCTAACAGGGTGGTCCTGGGCTGTGAATAATGCATCAAAGTTCCAGAATGATGTAACACTCATGTCTCCTGTCATTTCTTTAAATCCCATTTCAAGCCAGATTTTCTTTCCGTATTCAATTGCCTGATTCATAAAATGCTTCTTACCGCCATACATTATAGGAACAGGTGCATGAATATCGTATCTCCTGAATTTTTTTCTTGTTCCAGCTTTAATTATTTCAGGAGTAACCTCTTCAATTAAGTCCATTTCAATTTCTTTTCCAGCTATTTTATTTCCAATTTCAGTTAATTCAAATGAGATTATATTTTTCTTTTCAATCTTAACAATATCTTTTCTTTTTTTCAGGTTCTCAAGTGCATAAAGCTGTTCAGGAGGCAGTTTATTCTGTTCAATCGGCAGAATATCTAGAAGCTGCTCTTCTAATGACTTTTTAGTCAATTCTGATTTTGTGGCATTTAATGAGATTTTTCCGTTTGAAATTGTTATTAATGCCTTGTCTTTCAAAACACCCAAAGAAACTTTAAATTCATTATCTGAAAGCTTTGACAGCTTTTTTGCCTCGTCGAGAAGAACATGATTTTGCTCTTCAAGCAAAATAAGCAATTTTCTTTCAGGGAGATGCATTTTTTTATAATAAACTCCATTTGTACCCAGGTCGATTATTGTTTTTTCTTTTATATTAAGCTTGATTATATTTTTGTTCTCAAGGAATTTCAATGCTCTTAGCACTGTTGTAAAATCCAGGCCAGATTTTTCTATTATCTCATCTATTGGAAAATGAAGGTAAGGGAGTATTTTTCTTTCTATTGGCGATAATTGTTCAAGAATATTTAATATATTTTCTGACATTTTATTGATAAATTAAGAGAAGTTAAAAAGATATCGCTTCTTTGGCTTGCTGGCTTGATGCACCAAGTGAAATCATAAAACTAAATGCAGAACTCTCATCTTTATAGTTAATTATCTTCAATTTTGTCTTTGATTTTCTGCAGATTTTAATATTTTGCTTTATTCGTGCTATTCTTTTGGCTTTTTCTTTTTTGTCGAGTTTTGAAATTTCGCTAATGTCAATGCCAATCGCAACCCCATTTTTTGCAGCGATTCTTGCAACAATTTCATTCAACCCTGAATCTGATTGCTTTAGGCTGTCTTTTCTTTCACCTGCTTCTATTGATAGAAGAATATCAAAATGCCCGCATTCCAGCATTTTTCTGTTAAATGCATCATCTTGTGCTTTGACAATTATTGGCTTTATTCCTGCTTCCTGCTCTTTTTTTATCATCTTCTTTGCCTGCTCAATGTTGTTTGTGGTTATCATTTATAGCTCAAATCCATCTTCTTACCTTTTCTTTATAATTAATATATTTTTTGCCAAATCTTTTTTCTAAATTTTTTTCTTCAATCGGAATTGTAATATTGTTTATTAAAATAAAAAAGATTATTGGAATGCTAAAAGCAGATAATACACCAAATAAAACTGCTTCTCCCAATAAAATAAATAAAATTCCAAGATAAATTGGATTTCGGCTCAGCCTAAATATTTCGAAAGTTATTAACTTGGGTGGAACTTCATCGAAACTCATTTTTATTTTTGAATGCTTAAAATATTTATATGCTTTATAATTTAATATTGCCCCCAAAATAATAAATAAAATTCCAAATAAAGTAAATGGAAAATACAAGAATTTTATTATAGGAAAAATAAAATACAAAACTATCTCAAAGATAACAAATATAAGAGCATAATCCGGTGGTGAAAATTTTAATTTTTTCATTTTATCCTTCAATAAGTGTTCCTCTGAACTTCCTGTTATTAAGAACATTATTAAGATTATCTAATTTGGGTCCAAGAATATAGGTTTTGATTTTATGCTCTCTGATAAGAATGGACGCAGCTTGGTCAAGAACAAAATGCTGGCCTGCGTGAAATTTCATTGCCAGCGCACGCTTTTTAAAATCTTTCCAATTAATAGATGGAATTAATTTTGCATTCTTATGCGTCAAAGGATTTGCAGTAAATAATCCATCAACATTTGTCATATTAATAAATTCAGCATCAAGAAAATGCGCAAGATTAGCTGCAGTTCCATCTGAGGTTGAATCAGGCACATATCTCAAAGCTCCGCATACAACAATATTATTTTTATTGAGATTATCCTTAACTTCTTCCATATTCATAGGCAGTTTGGCATTTGCCTCTTTTTCAAATAATTGCATGATAAACAAGGCATTCATTCTAGTAGCCAGTATTCCTGTATGCGACAATTCATCCTTTGACCTGTTCTCGCTTCGCAAAACAGAAATATACTTTCGCGCAATAGACCCACCACCGCACACAATTACAAATTTATACTTGGAATAATGCTTTCTCAAAACATGCTTAAATTTCTCAAGAAGCGCAATATTCATCTTTCCTTCAGGCACAATCAGTGAGCCTCCAAGGCTTATCACCACCACTTTTTTCATTGAATAGCAAAGAAAATTTTTTATTTAAATCTATTTAAATTAGATTTAAATACTTCTATAAAATTACAACAGAATGAGCGAAATACTTCGAGAAGCCTTACAAAATGGAATTGATAAGCTATTAAGAGATTATGTATCTACTATGGAAGAATTAAGATGTTACAAGGATCCTCATGAAATAAAAGCTCAACAGCAAGCTGTTGAAAATGTTTTGAGAAGCGGCGGAGAAAAAAGATGAGGATTTTTATGTAATCAAATACAAATGAAACAACGAGAATGGCAATTATCATTTGAAGCATCAGTAGAAATTCCAATAAAAGTAATTGCTCTTTGTGAATTATATTTAAAGCATTTTCCAGAAGATGCCAGAGTTTTAGAAATTCAAAAAACACTTGTCTCTGCTCATTATACCAATGAGGACAAAAAGAGATTAGCACAAATATTAGCTATTGGTTATTCTGATTAAAAAACATTAGATACCATACAATAGATTTTTAAATCTATTTGAAAATTTCCCCGTTTTCATTGCTCCAGAAAAGCAGGTCAAGCTCGTCAGCAGGAATGCCGATTTTTTCTGAAAATTCAATAAATTTCTTTTCTTTGTCAAAATAATCTTTTTTGCTTTTGATTTTATCATTTTCTATAACTCTCAAGGCCTTCATGTTGCGAAGTATATGCCTATCAAGAATAGCAATTTTATTATTTGATTTCCCGATATTTCTTAAAAAATGAGCAGCTTCCTTTAATCCATATCCTTTAACATTAGCTTCAATAAAGTTTCGCAATTCAAAAACATTAAAATCGTTTAATTTATTCTTAATAATATTCCATGATTTTTCTGCTTCTAAGACATAATGAGATTTATTATTATGAAAACGTGTTCTTGTTTTTAGTATATCTGCTATTTCATTTTGATTTAATTTCTTTCCATAAATAAGCTCAGTTGCTTCCCAGCAAGTTTTTGCTTTGCTTTGAGGAGTAAGCAGGCAGAAAAGGAATTCTTTGAAGTAAAGACTTTCTGGAAGAGCCTTGAATTCACTAATTCTTGATTTGATTGCCTTTTCTTTGTTTTTATATTGTTCTATTAGATTTTCCATATGGTAACTAAAATACTTTGAGTTTAAACTTTACTCTTTTTAAAAATAAGCTTTCTTTTGTATAATAAATCTTGAGCCAACAAACTCTGAAATAACTGCAGTTATAATTAAATTGCCTAATGCTGCTTTGAAAACGCCTGGTATAATTGGAATTTTTGTTTTTTGTGAAACTTCACTTAAAATTGCATCAACTTCTTCTGGTTTCAAAGTTGTTTTTGTATCTTCTATCCTGCCTGAACGGTTTATTAACAAATTCTTGCCTGGGCCTGGAAACTCTATCCCCTGAATTGCTGGATTTGACAGTATTATACTCAGCTTTCCTAAACTATTTATTTGATATTTTGAATCGAGATGCAATTGAAAGGAGGAAAATTGAGGAAAATTTGAAGCTATATGCATTAGTGGCGATCTTTTCATTGGTGAGGCAATATTTTTTGGTTGAATTCTAATTTGATTTTCAATAATCATTGACTTTTGCGGTTGGTTTATTATTTCGAATTCTTCTTTTTTTTCTAATGGTCTGGCCAGCAACGGTCTCTTAATTTGCAATATTTGAGGCTGAAAAGATGCCTGCTCTTCAATAATTGGAGATATTATATTTGCCTCCTTAGCAACTGGCATTTCTGTTATTATTCTTTCGATAAACTCTCTTAAAAATAGTTGACTAATATCAGATTCTTCATTCATCTTAGAATTTTGGAAGAGGCCTATTGTTTCCTGGAGGCACTCCTTGTGGCGGTGGAAGCATATTTTCTGCTCTTTCTACTTCAAATGCTTTTTGAGTTTGAATAGATTGAATAGATGGCTGTGCACCATAAACTCTTTCGCGTATTCTTTCTTCCATTAATGTTAAGCCTTTAGCAAGAACTTTATTTTGCTCTAATAATCTATCAATTTTATCCAAAAATTCTTTGTCTTTATCACTTGACTGAATTGCTGGATTTCTTGCAAAGCTTCTTGCAGCGCCTTCAAACAAATTTAAAAGACCTGAAATTTGCTTGGCTAGATTATCGAATTTCTCAACTAAATTTGTATGCACCTTCTGTAATTCAATTAAATTTTCAACTATTTTTTTCTCTAAACTGCTTTCACCTGTGCTTGTAAAACTTGTCTTTTTGCTCACTCTTTTTGGCATACTAAATTCAAGGGAATTTTATTTATAAATGTTTTCGCTCAATAACAGCTTTGACTATGTCAAGGAACTTGACTAAAACTACACTATTTATGGTATGGTAGTTCCTTGAGCACAAGAAAATCATGATTTTCTGTTCAGGAAATTTCCTTTAATTTACTGAATCAAAAAAACTCACAAACTCATCAGAGTTTTTTTGATACTTCAAAAGATAGTTTTTAATAGGGTTTTTGATACTCAATAATATGGGTCTGTAGTTCAATGGTTAGAATATCTGCCTCCAGAGCAGAGGATAGGGGTTCGATTCCCTTCAGGCCCATTCATTTAAATACATACTTTTTCATAGGGATAAGAGATATAAAATGAAAACAAAGTATGGTACCATAGCTAAAATGATTAAACGCGGTTTTAAGAAAAGCAAAATACTAAGACTATTTAGAATTAAATAAATGTAACCTTCTATAACTTTTTCAATTCATTGATTTCTTCAAAAGATATAGCTGCACCTTTATATTTAGTTGCATAAAGCAGGGCTTCAAGTACTTTTTTACCTTGAAGGCCCAAGAGATTTTTCTTATAAGCTACATAGAGGATTTCTGAAGAGCGTATAAACTTATGATTTGCGAAAGCATCAAAATTTTTTGATATAATCTGCACTCTTTGATGTATTTTGTTTGAAATTAGTTTTTCTAGGTTTTCTGGTTTTTCTGCAAGAATTCTTGTTGTTCTTTCATCTATAGCAATAACATTTTCTACATTTCTTTTTGATAATTCTGAACTTAAAACCAGACAGGAAGTCTCTGCTTCACTTACAATTTTAATCCACTTTCCATTGGCTTGCAGAGAATGATTTGCTAAATCCATTAACTCCTGCAATTTTTTATTAATCACCTCTTCGTCAATTCCGATACTCGGAGGCAATTCTAAAATTCCTTTGTCAATCAAATTTTGCACTCTTAAAGCGCCTAACTCAAATCTTTGTATTCCCATTGGCCTATCGACTGTTTCAAATTTTACCTGTTTTGTTATTAGAAATTTTCCATTGAATACTTTTTTAAGGTCTTCTAAAACATTTAACAGCCCATTCATTGATAGATTAATCAAAGTTCCTGAATCGAAAATAAGCGCTTTCATGAGAAAAACTCTAGAGCCATTTTAGCTCTTTTTTTAACATCTAATGTTTTGTTATAATTAACGTCAGAAACATTGGTCTGCCCGGAATATTCTGACAGCTCCCATTGGGTAATTCCTAAAAGACGAGCAGTCTGCTCCATGGAAATACCATGCTCATAAATTTTTGATGCTTTATTTATTGATGCTTTTCTGATAACCTCTTCAATGTAGGGCTTTAGATTTATAGAAATAGATGTTATTGCTTTTCTTGCTTTTTCCAAGTCATAGACATAATTTTCAGGTTTTTGGCTTTTTAATGAGAGTATTGCAAGGTCTAGGAATGAATTAAATTTTTTTAAGAAGTTGTTCCAATTTTTTATTTTCATATATTCTTTTCTTTCAAGAAGCTTGCTTAAAGTATAGACTAAAACTGCAATTGTTATGCTTCCTTCGTCCTGACTAGTTGATGCAGAATGAATTGTTTGATTTGAAAGGTCTTTTAGCTTTAATACATCTTCATTTTGCAACGCTTGCTTTACTGATTTCAGAACAGCTATAACATGCTCAACCTCTTCCATGGCAGGATAAACCTGCTTTGGTATATAAAATTATTCTTGCTTACAAAGATTAATATATTGCTAGCTATTTATAATAGAATGGAAGTGATATTAGATACAAATTTTATTATTTCGTGCTTGTTGCTTAAAATAGATTTTATTTCCCAGTTGCAGGAGGAAGGATTTACCAGAATTCTAGTTCCAAAAGAGGTTATTGGAGAATTGAAAGACCTAAAAATTAACTCAAAATCATCGCAGGCTGAAAGAGCTGCGATAAATACTGCATTAATCTTGCTAGAGCATAAATTAGTTAAGAAAACAGAGTTAGGAACAAAAACAGTTGACGAGGGTCTGCTTAAAATGGGAAAGAAAGGATTTTATATAGCAACTGTTGATGGCGGGATAAACAGGCAAATACCCAATAAAGTTATTATACTTCGCGCTAAAAAGAGCATAGGAATTGAAAGAGTTTGATTTAATTTCTTTTGAATATTAAAGGAGAGATAGTATCGCAATATAATGCAAAATATTTTAAATGCGGTCTTTCCAAATTAACTATGGAGAGGTTAAAGTTTGATTCTAATGGCAAGCTAATAGGCGTTGATAATAAAATACTTGATTTTGCTAGTGAAAAAAAAGCCCAGAAGTCTGGAAAATTAAAGACTTCTGATGAGCTTGAATTTCTTAAAGATAATAAAGAGCTAGAGATAGGTGATAATTCTTCATGGAGCTTATATTCCAATGGGCATAAGTTGGAGCCTTTGAGATTTTCAAACAACAAAACACAGCAGGATGTTGTCAACGAAGTTGTCGATTTAATAAAAAATGGCAATAAAATAATTTTTATTCATGGGGTATGCGGCACTGGAAAGTCTGCAATTGCTTTGAATATTGCAAGGCTTCTTGGAAGAGCTTCTATAGTTGTGCCTGTCAAGGGCCTACAAAGGCAGTATGAAGAAGACTATATGAGCAAAAAGTATCTTTTAAAACCAAATGGAGCAAAAATGAGGATTGCAATGATTACAGGAAGAGACAATCATGATTCTATAATAAACCCAGGAGTTTCATGCGCAGACCCTTTTTTACCTGAAACAATAAAAATTGCTGAAAAGAACTATAAGATGATTAAAGAATTTTATGAAAGCAATCCTCTTATAAAAACTAAAGCAGATATTGACCTTGAAACCCTGAAAAGAATATCTATTGCACCTGCAAATCCTTACTGGAGCCCTATTCTTCCGGCTGATTTTGAATTGCATTTAAGGGATGCTACAAAGAAGAGGTATACAGGTCTGGAAAACAAAGAGTTTATTTTTTATCACAGAAAAAGAGGGTGCTCTTACTATGACCAGTATCAGGCTTATATCAGTGCAGATGTAATAATTTTTAATTCTGCAAAATACAAGATTGAAGCGGCTTTAGACAGAAAACCGCAGACAGATTTAGAAATAATTGATGAGGCTGACGAATTTCTTGATAATTTTTCAACACAGCAGGAGCTGAATATTACTAAATTAATTTCTGCATTAAAATTTGTTATTCCTGAAGATTCGGAAGCAAAAGAGGATATTAATGACATAATTGATTTGCTAAAACTGGAAGAGAAAAACAAAAGCGTGCTTGGAATTGATGAAAACCAGATATTTCATATAGATGAAACAAAATTTGCTAAAATATTAAGGCTATTTTTAAAAAATCCTGAAGTAGAATCAGAGATTTCTTTAGACGAATTAAATTACTCAAATAAGGCAATTGAAACTGCAAAGATGTTTAATGATTATCTTGATGATACTTACCTAACTTACAGGAAGAGCGAGAATGAACTCTATGCTAATATTGTATCAACAAACTTATCTAAAAAATTCCGAGAAATTGTTGAGAAGAGCAAATCAATAGTTTTTATGTCTGGAACTTTGCATTCTGAAAGCGTATTAAAAAATATTTATGGAATAAAGGATTTTAAGGTTGTTGATGCTGAAACACTTCATCAGGGAACAATTGAAATACACAGGACAGGAAAAGAGTTTGACTGCAGATATTCTAATTTTAGTTCTGGAAAATACAGCAGAAGAGACTATTTAATTGCTTTATCTTGTTGCATGGATAATGCGAAGAAGCCTGTGCTTGTTCATGTCAATGCTTTTGAAGACCTACCGACAGAAGATGAGCTAGCGAAATACAGCATTTTAAATTTAATGTCTCGTGAGAAATTATACAGCATTCAGTCTGAAGACAAAACTGGAAGAATGATTTCACTTTTCAAATCTAAATTGTCTGATTCGCTCTTTACTACAAAATGCTCGCGTGGAGTTGATTTTCCGGGAGATGTCTGCAACTCAATTATATTTACTAAATACCCTAATCCAAATATTAACGGAACCTTCTGGAAAATTTTGCAAAAAACCCACCAGGATTATTTTTGGGACTTTTATAAAGACAAAGCAAGACGAGAATTTCTTCAGAGAATTTATAGGGCCATAAGGTCTAAAGATGACCATGTTTATATTTTATCACCAGACTCAAGAGTTTTGGATGCAGTAAGAGACCTGCAATTGTTGCACCAGTAAAAGTTAAATACTAACTGAAAGGTTTAAAAACAGAATGATTTTTTTAGTGCCATGAAGTTATTAACTGCTTTAGTAAATGTTATAAAGCCTAAACCGAGGCAAGTATCACCTGATGTAGCTTGGGATGATATTAAAAATCGTTATTATAAAAGAGGAAATGACAACCCTATTCCTTTTAATGAACTTAAATATGTTATAGACCATTTTAATGCAAGGTTTTCTGGACTATATTGCGAGACTCCTTCTGAAATTCTAGCTGACGAACATGTTGCAATGTTCCCTGTTTACGTAAGTGATGCTGAAGAAGTATATCTTTTACAATTTGAGAGAATACCTGTGAAAGATGAAGCTGGAAGAATTGTTGGTATAAGATTAGCAGCAAGACACCCTGGCAATTAATTTATTTTTTCTTAGCTTTAATAATCTTAAACCCTGTATATTTCCAAAGAGCTTTGGGAATGGTTATGCTGCCATCTTCCTGCTGATGATTCTCAACAATGCAGGCAATCATTCTCTCTGTTGCAATTGCAGTATTATTTAAGGTATGCACAAATTTCATTTCACCTTTGTCCTGATATTTTATATTGCTTCTTCTTGCCTGATAATCAGTGCAGTTAGAGCATGAGCCAAGTTCTCTATAATTATTCTGGCTTGGAAACCATCCTTCAAAATCAATTGTCTTAACAGGTACCCTGCCCATATTACCGGAGGACAATAAAACAAACCTAAACGGAATTTCAAGCTGTTTCAAAAGCTCTTCAGAATTTTTCAAAATTAAATCAAATTCTTTCCATGAATCTTCCTGCTTGCAAAATATAAACTGCTCAACTTTTTCAAACTGATGAACTCTTATAATTCCTTTTGTATCTTTCTTGTTTCCTGCTTCTTTTCTGAAGCATGGCGAAACTCCAGCATATCTTGTTGGCAGATTATCTGCATGAAGTGTCTCGTTCATATGATAAGCATTTAATGCATGTTCTGCAGTTCCAATTAAATACAAATCTTCTCCCTCAATTTTGTAAATCATTTCTTCAAAAGCTGTAAATGGGAGCGCGCCTGCTAAAACATCTTTCCTTAACATATACGGAGGTTGCATTAATATAAATCCCTGCTTGCTTAAAAAATCAAGTGCAAAATTAATTATTGCAAAATTTAATCTTACAATATTACCTTTAAGATAATAAAATCTCGCTCCGGCAACTTCAGATGCTTTTTTTGTATCAAGAAAAACTGGCTCGAGCAAATTAGCATGGTCCTTTGGCTGGAACTTAAATTTTTGAGGCTTTCCAAAATCTTTTATAATTTTATTTTTACTTGCATCTCCAACAGGAACGCTTTTATCAACAATATTGGGAATTGACATTAAAAGAAAATCTCTTCTTTCTTTTTTCTTGCCCATTGATTTTTCTTTTTCAGCAAGCTTTTCAGGAATTTCTCGCGCTTCTTTCAATAAATTATCGATTTTTTTGCCTGCTTTTTTTGCCTTATTAATCTCTTCAGATAATTTGTTTCTTCTTGCCCTTAAGTTGTCAACTTCTTCTTTAAGTGAGCGCCATTTTTCATCAAGTTCAATTAGCTCATCAACTTCCTTTGCATCCAGCCCTCTTTTCTTTTGGCTCTCCCTAACAATTTCCGGATTTTCCCTGATTAGCTTAATATCTATCATATTTTTAATAAAGAATGGTGTTATTTAAAGTTTAATCCTTAAGTCTTTTTTGTAATTCTTTGATATTCTCTCTGCCTGCCTGTTTATATTTTTTCTTATTTGTATGGAATGCCTGAACAATTGTTGAGGCGCATTCGCCTCCGAGAACTTGAGGGACTATAACATAATCTGCTCCTGCTTTGTATAAATCAATAGCATCGTTGATATGCTCTGAAGTTGCAATAAATACGGCACTTGATTTAACTTCATCCAGTCTTTCTTTTATTGTTAAGCTGGAGTCCATATCTGGAATTGTTGAGATTACTAATTTTGTTTTGTCTAATTGCAATTCATCAATAAACTCTTTGTCACTTGCGTCGCCATAAACGCAATTAATCCTTTTTTTGCTTAATTCAAGTATAACTCGAGGATTGTAATCAACAACTATATACTTTGCTTTGATTTTGTTAAGTGTTCTCAACAGACTAAAGCCTATTCTGTTATAACCAAACAGAATTATATCATAAATCTCCTTTTTGCCAGTTTCTTCATCTTTTTCTCCTTCAAAGATATTTAACAGGTGTGAGATTCTGTTAAAAATGGAATGCGAGTAATAAATATTGTAACTGCTGATTGCTATTGTAATTAATGAGACTAAAACAGCCAGGCTCATAACCTCCTGAGACAAATAGCCTAGATTGAACCCAAGCAAGACCAATATTAATGAAAATTCGCTGATTTGAGCAAGACTTAATCCTGCAAGGAAAGTTGTTCTTTTTTTGAATCCAAAAAATTTAATGAAGGTCATTACAATAAGGGGTTTGCCTGCAAGTATAAATGCAGAGAAGGCCAGAGCTTCCAGAACTAAATGTGAGGTTATTGGGCCTGCAAGCTGACTGCCAAAGAAAACAAAGAATAACACTACAAAGAAATCCCGCAATGGCTTTATTTTTCCGCCCAATTCTAGAGTATACTTGCTTGAAGCCAGAGACATGCCTGCGATTAGAGCTCCGATTTCTAATGAAAAGCCAAGATAATTAAAAACTGTGGCAAGAATTAGAGCCCAAGCAATTCCGAATAAAAATAATGTTTCCTGATTTTTAGCTAAATAATGCAAAAGTTTATTCAAAATAAAAACAGAAAAGACAAATATAACTGCAATTAAGCCAATAATTTTGGCAAGCTGGATAAATATAAGACTTTCTCCTCCGTTCTTTATTATGGGGATTAACATTAATACTATGGCAGCAACAAAATCCTCAACTATTAAAATTCCTACTGCAATTTTTGCATGCAGAGTGTCCATTTCTTTTTTATCTGACAGAATTTTTACAACAACTACTGTTGACGAGAATGCCAGCGCTATTGCAATATAAATTGCCAGCGCTGAATTAAATCCAAGAGCAATGGCAATTAAAAAACCAATCAGTGTTGTAACTATAATCTCTCCCAAACCAGCGAGAGCTGAAACGCCCCAGACATCTTTTAATATTCTAAAGTCTAAACTCAAGCCTACAATAAACAACAATAATGCCACCCCAATATGGGCAAGGATTTGGATAAAGTCAGATGAGGCTGTTTTTGGAGAAATTAGATTCAGAAATAACGGACTGACTAAAATTCCTGAAATAAGATAAGCAATAATTGGGGGCTGCTTTATTGCTTTTGCAAGAATTGTGATGACAGCAGCCAGCCCTATAATTAAGCTTATAAAAATTAACACCTCTTCTACCATGCCTTAGATTAAGATTTTGTTTTTAAATATGTTATTATTCTTATTTAAAATCCAATTTCTTTAGCAATACTCTGCATTGCTTTAATTGAAATTTCCATAAATCTATCAAGCGAGAGGCCGGTTTTTTCTATGTCTTGTATGAGGTCTCTTCTTACTGTTGCTGCAAATTTTTTTTCTTTAAATCTTTTCCTTAAACCAGAGACTTCCATGCTATCCAGAGATTCTCTTACTCGACCGTAAGCATAGATTAATCCAGAAATATTATCTGCTGCTGAAAGTGCATAATCGAATTTAGATTCCCTTTTTGTGCCGGTCTTTTCATTATGAGCAAGAATTGCATGGCAAATGTCTTCATCACAGTTAGTATCTGATTTTAATATATCTACAGCTATCTTTCCTTGTTCTTTAATATTCTTAGCAATATCATAATCCATATCATGAAGAAGACCAGCAATTGCCCATTTTTCCTCATTTTCTTTTAATTCTATGGCAAGAGCAGACATAATTGTCTCAACCTCAAAGCAATGCTTTCTTATTTCTTCTGTTTTAACATACTCGTCAAATAGCTTTTGGGCTTGTTTAAGATTCATTAAATTTAATAATAACACTACTTTTTATTTCTTTTCGTTAAGCTTAAATATTTTAGATTCTAGTTGTTAAAGGAAAGAAATATAAAACTTGATAGAAAGAAGTAATTAGTTAAACTTATATAGGGCTTTAGAACTTTAAATTTATCATATTCATTCCGCTTTGGCTGGAATGAAAGGGCTGGCACTGCGGCGTGCCGGCTTACTTTTTTGAAAGATTTATAACAATTGAGTTATTAATTATTCAGAGGTTTAGATGCTGAATACAGATATTGCTAAAATTCTTTATGAAATAGCAGACATGCTTGAAATGAAAGGTGTTAATTTTAAACCACAGGCTTATAGGGCGGCTGCACAGACAATTGAAGGACTAAAAAAAATGTTAAGGATATTTATTTTGAAAAAGGGCAAAAAGGGCTTGAACAGCTTTCCGGAATTGGAGAGGGAATTTCTAAAAAAATAATTCAGTTTATAGAAACAGGCAAGATTGAGCAGTATGAGGAGCTAAAGAAGAGCATTCCTGCAGGCTTGTATGAGATGATGAATGTGCCGGGAATTGGGGTGAAGAAAGCAAGATTGTTTTTTGACAAAGGAATAAAAAATATTGCTGAATTGAAAAAAGCTGTTTTAGAACATAAATTAATCGGCTTGCCAGGATTTAAGGAAAAATCAGAGCAAAAAATTCTTGAAGGCATTAAGATTTATTCGAGGCAGAGAGGAAGAATCCCCTTGAAAAAAGCTGAAAAAATTGCTGGCAGAATTATTGTTGAATTAAGAAAATTGAAAGAGGTTTCTAAAGTGATTGCTGCTGGCTCAATAAGAAGAAAGAAGTTAACTATTGGGGATATAGACCTTGTTGTTGAGACAAATTCTCCTGAAAAGGTTATAGGCTCTTTTATAAAAATGGATTTTGTGAAAGAGGTTTTAGGCAAAGGAAAAGAAAAAGCAACGATTATAACAAAGGATAATATGCAGATAGATATTCGCGTGTTTAGTCCAGAAGAATTTGGGGCAGGATTGCTTTACTTTACAGGAGATAAACAACATAACATCTGGCTGAGAAAAATTGCAATCAAGAAAGGGTTAAAATTGAATGAATACGGTTTGTTCAAAGGCAAGAAAAGAATTGCGGGAAAAACAGAAGAAGAAATTTATAAGAAGCTTGGAGTGAAGAGGATTAAGCCTGAAAAGAGAATTGGGAAGAGTGACTAAGGGTTAATTAGAAAAGTAGTCTGCAAAGTAAAATATTTTGAACATAAGCTTTAAAAACCAATCTTCTTTAAAATCCCCATGGCAAAAGTAAGGATAAAGTTAAGTAGTATTGACATAGCGGCTCTAAATTCAGTTATAGCTATGATTAAGGATATTACTGTAAGGTCAGGTGTTGTTATGAGGGGGCCTATTCCTATCCCAACTAGAAAATTAAAGGTAACAACACGAAAATCTCCGTGCGGGAATGGGACTGCTACTTTTGACAGGTATGAAATGAGAGTTCATAGAAGAATAATTGATATTCCAGCTGAAGACAGAATTTTACACCCAATTATGAAGCTTCAGATTCCAAGAAGCGTTCAGATTAAGATTGAGATGAAGGAATAAACAATCCTTTTATCTCATGAATTTCTTTTATTTGAATATCTGCTTCTTTTATATCTCCAACAGCTATTGTTTTCATGCCTAATTTTTTTGATGGCAGTATGTCTGTATTTGGCCTGTCGCCAATGTAAACATGGCAGGACGGAGGAGCATTTGACTTTTTAATTATAAAATTAAATGCATCGCCATCAAATTTCAAGCCTGCTCCGGGCGTATCGCTATATACTTTTAGTTTAAAATAATCTGGGTTTATTCCTATTTTCTCCAGTTTTTTAATTGTTAAATCTTCCGGGCTTCCGGTTATTAGATATAAAGTATAAGCCTGTGCTAATTCTTTTATTATCTTTTCCAAAACTTTATCTTTTTTAAGCAAATCCAGAATATCTGCTTTTGCAAGACATTCGTCCATTGCTTTGGAAGGATTTTCGTATCCTAAATATGCCATAATTTTTGTAGTAGACTCTAATTCTTTATACTTTTCCTCAAGAAACTTTCTTGCATTGTCTATTGAATTTAGCTCTGGTTTTTTATCAAGTACTTTTTTTGCAATTTCATCCTTAACTCTATTTTGAATTTCTGCAGTATATGGATAAAGAGTTCCATCAAGGTCGAATCCTATATGCGTTGTATTTTTGAATATTTCTTTCATTTGCTTGTAAATCTTGGCTTGTCGCAGCCTATAGCTCCAAAATTTCTATACAGTGCATAGCAGTCCTCTCGCATATAAAGCTTTTTCTCTCTTTTTGTTTCTGGAACTTGAGAGACAATTTTTACTTCATCCCAAGAATTTGGATGCGCATAAAACGGATACTCTCTTGATGCTCCTGAAATAAAAACGCATGTAACATTTATTCCTAAGTCCTGTGCAAGCTTAATACGATGACACCCATCATTTATTGTAGGGATTTGCAGTTCTGTTGTTTTAGAATAGTTTATTTCTCCATCTTGAGGAATATACTGCACTGTTCTTGGAGTAACCTCTATAATTGGAGGGGTTAATGTCCAGATTTCTTCTCCATTCTGAATTTCTAATGCCTTCTCTAGATTTAACGTGTCAATGCCTTTGGTTAATAGATTTTCTCTCAATTTTCTTTGGAACTGAAGATTTGAAGCTATTAAATAAAATGTAGATGGGTTTACTTCATCAGGGCTAAGTATTCTAATCCCTATTTCTGCTTTTTCATAGACTCTAATCGGAAAGCCATCACTTGCAGGTTGCATAAGAGGAACTTGACGAAGCATTGCTGTCAGCTGTTCGAAATCAATTTCTCTTAAAATTTCTATCCTCATTTTATTATCTCTCTAAAGATTAATATTTATACTTTAGTATTAAAAATAATTTGTTCTAAAATATCCATATTTTTATAAACTATTCTAGTTAATGAACTGAATGGCTAAGAAAGCACTTGTTGTTTCTAGAAACGTGCTTTTTGAGGAAGGCTATTTTCAAGGGTTTATAGATACAAGCCAGAGGAATTTTGTCCCTATTATTTTACAAAACAGCTCTTACATGGAAAGAGAAGATAAGCTTGAGCAAGATGAAAGTGTCCAGCAGATAATTCCTTATGTATGGATTGTAAATCCGGTTACAAAAAAGGTTTTTATTTACAAAAGAACTACGACTAAAGATTATAAGGAAGAGAGATTAAAAGGAAAATTATCCGGAGGAATTGGAGGGCATATAGATGAAACTGATTCCGGACATCCGATTATTGATGCAATGATGCGGGAATTAAGAGAGGAAGTTTCAATGGACGTGTATCCAACACCACGAGTAGTTGGTTATATTAATGATGACACAGATTCGGTTGGAAGAGTGCATTTTGGTGTTGTTGCAATTGCAGAGACAACAAGAGAGGTAAAAAAAGGTGATGATGAAATGAGTGAAGGAAGATTTTACTCAATTGGCGAGCTTGAAGAGCTATTTCAAAATCCACAAGGATTTATTGTCGAAAACTGGACTAAGTTTTCCTGGCCTTTTGTAAAACAGTATTTAACAGGCAATTAAAAATCAATGCTGCTATCAACGCCTTTGGCAAGGTTCTTGCCCGCAATTTTGGCTTGTTCTTTTGCTCTTGAGATTTTATTGCCCGGGTCGGAAAAATCAACAAATTCATATACTCTCTTTGTCCAGGGGTCGCGCTTTTCCAGGGCTTTAGCCATTTCCATTGTCATGCTTCTATAACTAAAATGTCCTGCAGGCTGTGTCCTTAATTCTGAAAGATGCTGAAATTCTCTTAAGTTCATTCCCATTACAAATCTCATTCTATGATTAAAAAGAGTTGCATATTGAGAGGTAATGATTAATCCTCTTTGCTTTAGCTCGAAATTTAATTCTTCCATTAATTTAACGAGCTCTTCAACTTCTTTACCCAATCCGACTTCGACTATTTCAGCAGGCATGACAAACCCCAAATCAGTTGAAAGCAGCTGTCTTTGCTGTGTTAACATTCTATGCCTTTGCAAATCTCTATATTCTGCAAAACATCCTACTAAATCAAATGTTATTGGATAGCCTGCTTCTAATCCTCTTGGAGTTCTGTCTCTTCTTGAATTTCTTTTTCCTATATAGATATCAAGTATTTTTTGCTTGTCCATATAAGACATGTTTTTAACTTCTTCCTGAATTTGCTGCAGCGAGATATTTGTATAAGGGAAGAATGAATTTGCAACAACTTCATCAATTAATTCGCGATGATAAACAAGTGTTACTCTATCAGCAGTTGGCTTTGTATCTTTAAATGCCTGAAGTGTTAATTCGCGCATTCTTTTGTTTCGCATTGAAACTTCAGGGTCACATTTATTTCTTTTTATAAAAGTAGGAATTACTTTTTTTAACTCTTTCTCTAATTCTAATCCTTTCTGTCTTTCTTCTTCCAGTTCACCGCTTTTTAGCGCATTTATCACATTTGTGAAAAACCTTCCATTGCCATATAGGCCTAATTGAGTAAGAGTTGAAGCAGGGAGAGTGCATCTTGCAACATCCAGAGCAGCGCATCTCACTGTAAAGCCGTATGCTGTTTTGAATGCCTTTGCCTCTTCTTCACCTTCTAAATCAGCTTTTTTAATTTTCATTTTCATTTTATTTCTTTCAATCTCAATTTCAAAAGAATCTTCAGGCAGTTTCATCTTGAAATATTCAACAAGCCTTTTTATCGCCTCACTGTATATTTCAAAAGCCAAATCATTTACTTTTTCATATTTATCTTTTATAGGAGAATTCATTACTTCTAATGGCCTAAGATATTTCCATTTTCCATTTTTGTCTTTTTGGTCAAATTTAACATATCTGGTTGATTGCTCAATTGGCGAGCCTCCGATTCTTCTGTCTTCAAAGGTTTTTGTTAAAATCTGTGAGATATTTTCTATGCCTACATGAATGCCTTCTAATTCACCTATAGAATCATCCCCAAATGCATTTAGCACGCGGTCTATTAATTCTGACCCTTTTTCCTGCGAAGGCTCTCCGTTTTCATCAAAAAATTCATTTATCATTGTCAGCTGCATGCCAGTTGGAGTCCGCGAGTAACGAGCAAGAGCGCCGCCTGTTAATTCAGCAGGAAGACCTGTAATTGCAAAAATATCCCCTCCAACATTTGTAAAGTATTTCTTCAATTTCTCTTTAATATAATCCGGAACTTCATCCAAAGAATTGTATCTCTTTTTTATGTCTGCATTCAATACTTCACGCTCGAAAATTGTTTTTATGTCTGCAAAAACCTTTTCAGGCTCTTGATTACCGTCTATAATAAATATTCTTTCATTTTTTAGCAATTCTTTTGCTTTGTGGTAATTCTGCCTGACAGCTTCCTGGAATTCCAAGTTTGATTCAAACTTCTGCTCTTTTCTATCTTCTTCTTTTTTCATTCTTTGAGCAGCCACTTCTGCAGTTACATCAATTATGAAAGTGATAACTGGGATTGGAAGCATATTATGCCTGTTAATTAGGTTTTGTATATCCAAGCCTTGTGCTGCTTGATAAGCTATTGTTGAAAACTTAAATCTATCTGTTACAACATGATGGCCTTTTTCCAGTGCAGGAAGTATACATTCATTTACATGGTTTATTCTGTCCTGGATAAAGAGGTCGGCTAATTTTTCTGCCTGGCTTAAGGGATTTGTATCTGACCTTAAAATTTCCCGAATATTGTGGTCTTTGTAAGGCTCTCTTGTAACTAATATATGATTATGCTTGTTTAATTTTGAAAAATATTCAACGAATTTGTATATCTGCATTGTCTTACCGCAGCCGTCTATGCCATCAAATGCGATAAACAAGCCCCTTTTTAAGTTATCCATGTTTTTCTTTCTTTAACTAGGTTATAAATCATTGTTGTCCTGCAAAATGTATTTTACAAGAAATACTATTATGTACTTGGCTTTAAAGCAAATATTTCTTTATTTACCATAATCTATATAAACAAATAATCTTGCTTAACCACATGAAAAGTGTGATATATTCTGACCCTGAAATATTTGGCTTGATTCAGCTTGAAAATGAAAGGCAGGATACAACTCTTAACATGATTCCTTCGGAGAATTATGCGAGCCTTGCTGTTCGGCGAGCGTGTGGCTCTATTTTAAATAATAAATATTCAGAAGGATACCCTAAGAAAAGATATTATCAAGGAAATGGCCTTGTTGATAATGTTGAGATTCTTGCAATTGAAAGAGCAAAAGCATTATTCGGAGCAGAGCATGTTAATGTTCAGTCGCATTCAGGAAGCCCTGCAAACATGGCTGTTTATTTTGCACTCTTGCAGAAGGGGGATAAAATACTTGGAATGAATCTATCTCATGGCGGACATTTAACACACGGAAGCCCTGTAAATTTTTCAGGCAAAGAATACAAATTTGTTTCCTATGGAGTTGATAAAAAAACTGGCTTGTTAAACATGGATGAAATAAAAGCAATTGCAGAAGCAGAAAAGCCAAAATTAATTATTTCTGGTTATACAGCTTATCCAAGAAAAATTGATTTCAAAAAATTCCATGAAATAGCAGAATCAGTTGGAGCTTACAGTATGGCTGATATTTCTCATATTGCCGGATTAATTGTCGGAGATGTTCATGAATCTCCATTTCCATTTACAGATGTTGTTACATCAACAACTCATAAGACCTTGCGCGGGCCTAGAGGCGCAATAATTTTATGCAAAGAAAAATTCGGGGCACAAATTGACAAAGCTGTTTTTCCCGGATTGCAGGGCGGGCCGCATGAGCATGTAATAGCTGCTAAGGCTGTTGCTTTTGGCGAGGCCTTAAAGCCAGAATTCAAGGAATATGCACAGCAAATTGTAAAAAATGCAAAAGCTCTTGCTCAAAGCTTAATGGATAATGGAATTAAATTAGTTTCAGACGGAACTGACAATCACTTAATTCTTATTGATTTAATTGGGACTTCTTTTGTTGGAAAGCCAGGACTGGGTAAAGATGCTGCAGTTGCTTTAGAAGATGCAGGAATTGTGACAAATGCAAATACAATTCCATTTGACCCTTCAACACCTTTCAAGCCCTCTGGTATTCGACTTGGAACACCGATGCTGACTTCAAGAGGAATGAAAGAGCCAGAAATGGAAAAAGTCGGGCTTTGGATTTCACAGGTTCTAAAAGACATGAATAACTCTTTACTTAAAGAAAACATCAAGCGTGAAATCCGAAATCTATGCAAGCAATTTCCGATTGAAAGAGATGATTTTGATTAAGAATCTTTTTTTAATACACGTTAAAATCTCCACAATTCATTGTGGAGTCTACAGTGCAGATTTTCCCGGTTCTCACAAAACCACGACAAACCCTTCAGGGTTTTGTGATATTAGTTATCTTTTTAAGCACTTAATAATCATTTATCATATTGCCCAGATGGCACAATGGTACTGCACGGCTCTGGAAAAGCCGGCCCGAAAGGGCATCCAGGTCCGATTCCTGGTCTGGGCGTCATGATATTTATTTTTTTAGATGTTGACATTATAAAGCTGATAAGATATAAAGAATTGATTAATGTGCCTGGAAATTATCATAGCATTGTATTTTTTCATCTTGCAAAAGCCAAAAATACTGATTTAAGGACAAGTGAAGGCGTTGACATTTCAAAGGCAAAGTTTCTTTCAATTGATGAAATAAAGAATCCCAATCACAGCAAGCTGTGGGGTATTCTTTAAGCCTCCAATTGGGAACGAAAAAATATCGCAGCAAGCTACGGGGTATTAGACCCAATTGGAGCAATAAAAAAACTGAAATTAACTGAAAGTGCTGAATGGGTTTTAAAGGAAATTGATGCCTTGTAGGATATTAGAAATATTTATAACTTCTCTAGGATTTTTAGGACAATGAAGACTTATGATTTGATAATTATTGGAGGCGGGCCTGCTGGGATAAGTGCTGCTGTTTATGCTGCACGTTATATGCTGAATGTTTTAGTTTTAGCTAAGGATATTGGAGGAATGGCTGCTACTGCACATAAAGTCTGCAACTTTCCTTCTTATGAAAGTATTAGCGGGCTTGAACTGATGGAAAAAATGCACAAGCAAGCTAAAGCTTTGAATGTTCCAATAACTCTTACAAGTGTTAATTCAATTGAAAAAAAAGATGATATTTTTTTAATTAAAACCAGCAAAGAAGAATATAAATCTAAAACAGTTATTTTTGCTATAGGCAATAAAAGAAGAAAACTGAGTGTTAAAGGTGAAGACGAGTTGCTTGGAAGAGGAGTAAGTTATTGCGCAACTTGTGATGCGGGCTTTTTTCGAAATAAAGTTGTTTCTGTTGTTGGAGGAAGAGATGTCGCTTTAACAGCTTCATTATTACTGGCAGAATATGCAAAAAAAGTTTATATTATATATAGAAAAGAAGCTTTTACTAATGCAGAGCCATCCTGGGCTGAATTAGTTGAAAAAAATAATAAAATTGAGTCTTTGTTTAATGAAGAAGTTGTAGAAATAACTGGCAAGACAAAAGTTGATGGAATTAAATTAAAATCTGGCAAAACTCTACTTCTTGATGGAGTTTTTATTGAAATAGGCTCTGAACCCGGGCTGGATTTAATTGGAAATTTAAAAGTTAAGACTGCAAAGGATGGGTATGTTATTGCAAATCAAAATCAGGAAACAAATGTTAAAGGTTTTTATGCTGCAGGCGATGTGACTGAAGGTGAGCTAAAGCAGATACTAACTGCTGCAGCTCAAGGAGCAATTGCAGCATTCAGTGCTTACAAAGAGATAAAGAAGAGGCTTAATTTATCGTCGCAAATTAGAAAAAGAGAAATGTTTAAATACAAAGGGCATATTTAATTAAACTATTATAAAAAATGAGTGAAAATAATAGCAGTTTAGGCGAGCCAGCTGAAGAGCCCCCCGATCCTGATGGTCTTGTATTATCTTATGCTTCTAGATTAAAGTCTAACTTTTCTGTAACTGGACAGAATTTAGAATCATCTGGCTGGAAGGATTTAATCCGAAAAAGCATTTCTACTCCAAAACAGCTTTCAGCTTTTTTAGGGATTCCTGCATCTGAATTTGAGGAAATATGCTTGAAATATCCTGCGAAAATTAATCCTTACTATCTTGCTCTTGCTTTGAGAGAACCTGGAATATACAAGCAGTGCATTCCTTCAAATGAAGAGATAAATGATAATTTTGGCTTTGAAGATCCGTTGAATGAAGAAGGGGAAAGCAATAAGGGCAATGTGCCTAAGGGAATAACGCATCGGTATCCTGATAGAGTTTTATTTCTAGTTTCGAACCAGTGCGCAATGTACTGCCGATTCTGCACCAGAAAAAGAAAAGTTGGAGATCTAAATAAGCCTAAGCAATGGAGTGAAATTCTTGAAGGAATTGAATATATTAGGGAACATTCAGAGGTTAGGGATGTTATTTTATCTGGAGGCGACCCATTAATGCTTGATGACAGTTTGCTTGAGAAAATCATTAAGAGCTTAAGGGAGATAGAGCATGTTAAGATAATCAGAATTGGTACAAGAATGCCATGCACGCTTCCACAAAGAATAACTCCTGAACTTTGCAATATGCTTAAGAAGTATCATCCAATTTATGTTAATACTCATTTTAATCACCCTGCTGAAATAACTCCTGAAAGCGAAAGGGCATGTGCAATGCTTGTTGATGCTGGAATTCCTGTTGGATGCCAGACTGTTTTGCTAAAAGGCATTAATGATAATGTTGAGATTATGAAGAGGTTAATGCAAAAGCTTATTGAAATCCGTGTAAAGCCATATTATATTTACCAGACTGATTTGGTAAAAGGAACAAATCATTTTAGGACAAGAGTTGAAAAAGGACTCGAAATCATCAAAGGAATCAGAGGATATACTTCTGGTTTATGCGTTCCGCATTTTGTAATTGATGCTCCTGGCGGAGGAGGTAAAATACCTTTGCTTCCGGAATATGTAAAGCGAGTTGGAAAGAAGAAAGTTGTTCTGAAGAATTATAAAGACAAGAAGTATGAATATATTCAGGCAGATTAAAAACTTTTAAACTGTTTTTAATTATGTTAAGATACTTGATAGAAAAATCCATACTTTAGTGTGTGGTAAAACTCAAGAACTTTTTGATTAGAGTATATAAAAATAGTCTTTGAGAAAAGATTAAAAAGAATATGAGTAATAGAATCGTATGAAATTAATAATCGGAATATTTATAATACTTGTATTGGTAGTTGGTTTTGGTGTTTACAAAATGACAGGAAATGCTATTCTAGAGAATAAGAAAGTTTTGCTAAAAACGAATATGGGTGATATTACAATTGAATTGTATAAAGACATGCCTATAACCTCTGGGAATTTCGAGAAGCTTGTAAATCAAGGATTTTACAATGGAATTATTTTTCATAGGATAATTGATGGATTCATGATTCAGGGTGGAGACCCTACTGGAACAGGCATGGGGGGCCCGGGATATGAAATTAAGGATGAATTTACAAATCATAATAAAAATGACCGGGGCACAATATCAATGGCAAATGCCGGACCTAATACCGGAGGAAGCCAGTTTTTTATAAATCTTGTAAATAATAATTTTCTTGACACAAAACATCCTGCTTTTGGCAAAGTTGTAAAGGGAATGGATGTTGTTGATAAAATCGGGAAAGTCCAGACAGATGGCAATGACAAGCCATTGCAACAGGTGAAGATAATCAGTGCTGAAGTTGTTAAATAAGTTAGTTATATTTAATTAAAGTTAAAAACACCTAATTCTTTATTTTTTTAAGCCCAGATGGCACAATGGTACTGCATCGGTCTCGAACACCGAGCCTTCACAGGCATCCAGGTTCAATTCCTGGTCTGGGCGTATTACCTTTATGGCATCTTTAAGGGATTTGGGAAAAATGACACCAGTTGTTTAAAAAAACAATCT
>CAYIRC010000006.1:0-39414 GCA_964365855.1 Candidatus Woesearchaeota archaeon | reverse complement strand
TTGGACCGCTGGGATTACCGCGGCGGCTGGCACCAGTCTTGCCCGGTCCTTATTCATGAGACTTTTTACATCTCATAAAAGCTTTTCAAAAATAGAAAAGCACTTTGGCTTGCTCTGTCACACTTTCGTGCATTGCAAAGGTTTCGCGCCTGCTGCACCCCGTAGGGCTGGGAATAGTGTCTCAGATTCCCTCTTAGGGCTTCTCCGCTAAGAGCCCTTACTGATCATCGGCTTGGTGGGCATTTACCCCGCCAACAACCTAATCAGCCGCAGCCCCATCCTAACGCAAACTTTCAAGGATTAATCATTCCAGAGAAAATCCTTTATCCGTTATTAACCTCAGTTTCCCGAGGGTATCGCGGGCTTTAGGGCAGGTTAGCTACGTGTTACTAAGCAGTACGCCACTTATTTTCGAAAAAACAAGGGACTTGCATGGCTAATTGCAAACCAAATAGCCGCAGCCGCCAGCGGGATCAACTGGATTTATGTTTTAAAAAACATTAGTCGATAAACGGCAAGTTCTCGACACACTCAGTATAAACCTCTGACGACTCAATTATTAAAGAAATATTTATTGTGGTACAACCAACTGCTTGCATACCTCATACCTTAATATGCATTTATTGGGAGTTTTCCCGACGATTAACATTAAGGCACTCATATTTGTTAACATCTTATGGAAAATACTCTCGCTAAGTGTTTATAAATGTTTTGCTAGATTTAGAGGACAATTAAGTGAAAAACATAATAAATATGGTAACAAAGTTAGCTATAAATGAAATTGCTATCGCTTTCCAGTATTTAATCTGAAGCATATATTTTATCAAAAATATTTCAACTATAAAAACACCGAGCTCAACTGCAATTAAATTCATCAAATTATTGTTTGCAATAATATTTGCAAGAGGATTTGTAAATGAGTTAATTAAAACTGCTGACAAAAATAAATTGCAGATATTTTTTCTTATTGCAATTAAATAAACTATGAATTCTATAATTATTGTTAATGCAAGAGTGATAAGTGGAACTGCTATTATCATTTTCTTCTTTTGATTAAAATCAAGATTATTAAAATCAATGCAATAATTGGAATTAGAATATAAAAATAAAATGAAGAATCTTTTTCTTTAATCTGTGAGTTTGGCTTATCTTTTATAATGCTTAAATCTATTGTGTATTGATTTTTTATGCTTAGTGTTGGATTTATGTCTAGCAAAGAAGTTGAAGATTTAATATTTTTAAGAACTTTTTTAGCTTCTGAATTTTGTAAAAATTCGGTGGCATTTTTTTGCTCATTTAACTCAGTGAATAAAGTCTGATTAAATTTTGATTTTTCTATTGCATAAACTGAAACTGAACAGAATTTATAATATTCAGGTATTTCTCCTGTATTTGGAATCAGTTCTAAACTTCTTTCGCTAAGCCCTAATTCACATCCACTAATAAAAACATAATCTGGAAATTCGTTAATGTTTGTAATTTCATTGTTGATGTTGACTTGATGAGTGCCAGGCGCAATCATGTCGGCGCTTGCAATTGGAATAATAAACAGACTGAAAAGAAATAGAATCAATACTGTATTGTTCATAGACTTAATAAGTTATATTATTTTATAAATATGCTTATAGGTTCAAATTTGCTTGAAAAATTATTTAGGCGGCTGAAGATTGTCCCAGTCGTCAATAAATTCCTGTATTGGAGGAATTTGCACATTCAAATTTCTTTTTTCAGAATATATTCTTGCCAAAAGATAAAGAATCATTCCAACGCTTTTTCCGCTCTTATTATTTCCGGGGATTATTTTTTTAACTCCGCGTGTAAAATTATTTGTATCACAAATTGACAATACAGGAACATTGACTTTATTTGCATCAGCTAATGCATTTTTATCAAGCCAGGGGTCGCAGATAAAAACTAATTTTGTTTCAAAGAAATTGTCTAGATTTGTATTTGTTAAGATTCCTGCTGGATATTTTTTAGTAAATTTTCTTATTCCAAACAGTTCTGCAAATTTATCTGCTGCTTTCCACCCAGCTTCTCTCTTGCAAACAAGGATCATATCTCCAGGCGCGAATTGTGCCAAATAATCTGCTCCCTCTCTTATTTTATCATCTAATAATGCTGTATTAAAAACTGCAAGGCCATCTGCCCTTCTTCTGTAAACATAAGACCTCATGTCAGGAGTAATAACTCGTGTTCCAAGATGAATTGAAGATTTAAGATAATCCTCCATTGGAACTAGTGTGTCTTTCTTTACCTCATCATCTTCTTTTTTAATCTTAATCTTTTCTACGCTTACTTTTTCAGTTTCATCAATTGCTTTTTCAAGTGCTTTTGCTTTTTCTAAAAGTTTGGCTTTTTTCTCAGCAGTTGTTTCTTTTTTTAGCTCTATTTCTTTCTCTTCTTTTACTTTTTGTGTTTTTGCTTCCAGCTGTTTTTCTTCTTTCTCTTCAAGCTTTTCAGCTTTCTCAATTGCTTTTTCTGCTTCTTTGAGCTCAGCTTTTGGTGTTTTTGCCATTGTAAAATTGTTTATAATCAGCTCACGAGTGCCTCCGGGTTTATTTCAGCCGGTACGTGATAATTATATTTTTAGAAGATGTGAGGGGTTTTTAAAACTTTGGAATTGTTGAGCTGTAAAGTAAGGGTGAACCAAGGTTTAGGCAAAATTTATATATTATAAAAATAAGTTTATATAATGGCACAAAACTCTTTTGGCTTAACTTCTTCTACTATGAATTTCGGTTTAGGTCATCTATCTAAAAAACCCAAGGGCAAGAGAAAACAAATAGGAAAGCAATTAAGAAATCAAGTTTGGGCTAAATATCTTGGCAATAGAACACAAGGAAAATGTTTTTGCTGTAAAATTATACCTATTCACTTTCAAAATTTTGAAGTTGGGCATAATAAGTCAGTTTATCGTGGTGGAAGCAATCATATAAATAATTTAAGACCTATTTGTAGGGACTGCAATAGAAAGATGGGTATAAAGTCTATTGATTGGTATAGAAAGAAGTTTTTTGCCAATCCTGTAAAAAGAACCAAACCTGTAAAAAGACGTGCTTCTAAAATAAAACCAAAAAATTATAATGCGTTTGGATTAAAGCCTATACTAAAAATGCCAAAATCATCAAAAAATATATGGAAAATATAAAATGAATTTAAGACATAGGATAATTTTAAATTTTATTGCGGAGGGATAAAATGCCAAATTTTTTAGCGAAATATAAAACAAAAACAAGAAGACCTGTGAGTTTTAAGGCTAAAGGAAAAAGAGTTAGTTTTAGAGCTAGAAGAACTTCTAATAGAAGGAAAAGAGTGTCATTCTAATTTCTTCTTTTAGAAAGCCTTAGTTATAAATGATTCAGAATTCAGGAAATTGTAGTATACATCTTTCTTTACCAATTAGATAATTTAATTAATCCTAGCTATAGATTGTCTAAAAGTTTAAACTAACCTTGCAATTAAATCATTTCCTCAAGCTTCTCTCAATCTCAATCATCCGATTGAGTTTGGCTTCTCGCCACGGGGTGGCGATGCCAGTTTTAATGAAATCAGCGCCGAAGGCGAAAGCATAGTCTGCTATGGCAGGGTCGAGGGTTTCGCCTGAACGGTGTGAGAGAATTGTTTTGAATTTATGAGTCCGGCAGAGAGTAAAGATTTCTTTGAGCTCAAGAAGAGAGCCATTTTGATTGGGCTTGATTATCATTGCATTTATTGACTTGCTCTTGATTGCTCTTTTCAATCTAGTGATGTGAGTTGCTGTCAAGTCATCGCCTGCAACAAGGAAATTCTTTTTGATTTTTGAAAATCCTATGAAATCATTTTCTTCAATGGGGTCTTCAACATAGAATAAATGAAATTTGTCAATCAATGCATTAATATAATGAATCTGCGAATTTTTGTCTAATTCCTTATTTCCATAATCATATTGATTTGTTTTTGCATTGTAAAAGGTTGAAGAGGCAATGTCTGCGCCAAATCGTATTTTGTTTCTAAATTTCTCAAGAACTTCTAAAATCTGCTCATTATCCGCTGGAACCTGCCACGCGCCTTCGTCATTTTTTTCTTTTGCATTTAAGATTCTGCCAAGCTCATTATAAATTGTTTTCATTACTGCAACATTTTTTTCAAATGTTTTTTCATGTGGAATTAAAAGAAATTCCTGAAATATAGGATGAACTTTAAAATCCTCACTGTGCTTTCCTCCGCCAATTGCATTTCCAATTGGAACTGGAAAGTCTTTTGCTTTTGGATTTATTACCTGCCAAAGCTCTTTTTTTTCTGATTTCGCAAGCGCCTTAAGAATTGCAGACTCAAGTGCAAATAAGGCATTTGCACCAAATTGTTTTGCATCTTTTAATTTGAATTTCTTTTTTATCAGATTTTCAACTTTTTTCAAGTCAGCAAATGAATTAATTTCAAAATCAAATTTTAATGAGTTAATTGATTTAATATTCCAATTGATACTTTTATGATAAGAGGGTGTTTCGAATTTTCCAGTTGATTTTCCAGATGGAGATGATGCTTTGCACTCATTTACAGAAACCTCAATTGTGTCTTCTCTGCGGGAATCCTTAATCTTCCTGGCACGAACCTCTTTAATTAACATGATTAGAAGCAGGATAATGAGTTTTAAAAATTATTTCTTTTCGTATCTGTCTTTATCTCGGCCATAGCATTTGTCCATGGCAAGCTTAAATGCTTCGTCCATGTCAATGCCTTGGGAATTTGCAAGACAGCATAATGTGAAAACAATATCTGCCATTTCAGCTGCAACTTCTGCTTTTTCTTCTGTTGGCTTTTTCTTTTTTGGGCCAAACCTATGATTCAATTCTCTTGCTAATTCACCGGTTTCTTCGGTTAAGCGAGTCAAAATCTCAAGTGGCTGCCAATAAGGAATTTTAAACTGCTGTGCCCAGATGTCAACCTCTTTTTGAATATCTTTTAAAGACATGAAAATTATGAGTAATTAGTATTAAAAAAGTTTTATGTTCTATAAAGCTACTCTGTTTCGCCTTCGCCTGTTGCGAATGACTCTGATTCAGCTTCTTCGATTTCTTCCTGGGCTGCAAGGCCTAATTCAGTAGCATCTTCTACAACTTCTTTCTCTACTTCTTGCTCTTTTGCAACTAATTCTTCATCAGAAACCTTTTCTTCTTTGACAGTAGATAGTTTTTCTTTTCTTTTTTTTGGAAGAGGCCTATTGATTGCAATAGGAAGAACTCCTCTTTCGAATTCTCTTTCAGCAATTCTTATTGCATCATATTTCATTATTTTAAGTTCTTCTTCGGAAATTTTAAGGAGTAAAGGAGCATCCATAGCTATTTGCAAAGCCCTTGCACCGATAATGCGTGCAATTTCGTACTTGGTAAAATGTTGTTCCATGGAATAGTAACTTTATGAAAACTTTTTAAGCTTTTCGCTGATAGCATCAAACTTCTTAGGCAGAATATCCATTATTTTATCTATTTCTGCCTGTGTAAATGGAGTTTCTCCTTTTTTTTGACAAGAGTTAATCATATGCTGGCCTTTCCATTTGGAGATGCCAAATGTGACTCGTGCTTCGCAACATTCTTCTTCTTCTCTAGTTGGGTCTATTAATATAGAATTCCCTAGTTTAAAAAAGCTAAATGAAATTGGAGTAACATTATCCAAAAGAGGAATTTTTTTGTTGGTTTTATTGCCGTAATCTACATGCCCATCTTTGTCTATCTCGGGAATAAATGATTTCTGCAAAGCAGCTACAGAAGCAATGCTTGCAGCATCGATTAAATTGCCATCGTCGTTAATTGGATAAACATCGATATAAACTGTCCATACTTTTTCACCTTCTTTAATTACTAATTTTTTCAAATCTATCATTCCTGATTCTCTGATTGCCCGGTCCATTAGCCTAGAAAGTTCTATTGCCTGAAATCCTGGAGGGCCTGATTCAAATCTTGGAGAAGCAAGTGGAAGCAAATCACCTGAAACAACAAGATTGCCTTTATCTGGAGAATCCGGATAAGGTTCGCCAATTTCCATTTTAATTCCTACAACAACATCTGTTTTTCCTAATTTAACTCTAGCACTTCCTTCTGCTTTATTTGATACTTCATAGCTGATTTCTATATTTCTTATATCTAAAAGGCCTCTTCTATCAAATCTTTTGCCTTCTGCGAACATTCTATTTAATGTTTCTATTGTTAAATTTGAACTTTCCATGGAGCTCATTTTTCAATAACCTCCTTAAGTGCTTTTTTCTGAACATCGTAAATTTTCTTGCAGGCCTCTGTTGCGAGCCTCATAACTTTTTTAACAACTTCCGGCTGAATCTTTCCGTCTAATTGAAGAAGTGTAAATTCATCCGAACCAGCCATTTTGGCAACTGCAAAGTCTGTTGCACCTTCACCTTCTTCAAAATCTTCTTCTTCTTTATTAAGGTCAACTATTAGCTCTTTGTCTAATTTACCAACAGCAACAGAACAAATGAGGTCTTTCATAGGTATGCCTGCATGTGCTAAAGCAAGTGAAGCGGCATTTATTCCAGCTGTTCGTGTTCCTGCATCAGCTTGAAGAATATAAATTTGAACATCAACTACTGTATTTGGAAATTCCTGCAAGTTTAAGAGAGGAAGCAATGCCCATTCTGTGACTTTAGAAATTTCATGAGAACGCCTAGACGGCCCTGGCTTTTTCCTTTCAGATACAGAAAAGCTAAGCAAGTCATAAGTACATCTTAAAATTCCAGTTGCCGGATTCTGCAGATGTTGTGGGTGTAATTGTCTCGGACCATAAACCGCGGCTATTGCAACTGTTTTCCCAAATGCAAACATTGCTGAGCCATCTGCGTTAGGAATTACTCCTACTTTTGCAACCATTGGCCTTAATTCTTCTGCTTTTCTCCCGTCTATTCTTTTGAATGTCATGTTAATTTTTTTCAAACCATTCCTCCATTTTTTCTGTTAAGCCATCAATAAAGACTTTCTCTGAAACAAACTCAATTGCTCTTCGCGCTTTGATTTCTGAATCTAATGATTCTCCTTTTATCCAGATCCAGCCATTTTGACCAACAGTGATATTACACCCTGTTTTTTCTTTTATAAGATTAATCATGCTCCCTTCTCTTCCAATTACTCGTGGAACACGACTTGGAATTACTCTAAATATAAATCCTCCTTCTAATTTGCCCAGGCCCTTGCCTTTTAGTGTTAAATCTATACCTCTGCTGCTGACAGACCAGATTTTGGCTGAAATAACATCTCCAATTTTCAGATATTGATCCATTTCATTTCTATTAATAAATCTTGGAGCTTCTTCTATTGGCATGAATGCAGAACCTGCAGAATCTATATTAACAAGCCAACCTCTAAATGTTATGTCTGCAACTCTTCCGATAATAACATTATTCCTTCTAGGGATAAATGCCCCAAAAATAGGTATTACTTTAACAACCCGGCCTATTTGTTCTGAAAGTCCAAATCTGCTTGCAACAACATTTTCTCCTTCTCTTCTTGTGCCTTCACCAGGCAAGAAATCTTCTCCGGTAAGAATAACTTCACCAGGAACAACAGCCTTCCTCTTAGTAGATTCAAAATATTCTTCTCCGGCTTCATATGCCTCATTAATCTCGTTCTTCATATTAATCTTAATCAAATCAAACAATAGATAATTGTAATTTTTCTACTGCCTGCTTTTCCTTTTACAGTTATTTTAGAAGTTGAGGGTTTAAAAACGTTTCGGGCGAAACTTTTTGGGATTTTAAGAAAATTATGATTCAAGAGACTGAAGTTTAGGAATCTTAATAAATAGACTTTTTCTCTAAAATGTATGGAAATAAAGGTTTTAACAATCAATATCTGGCGTTATTTTGACTGGGATAAAAGAAAAGAGAAACTTATTTCTTTATTAAAAAAGCAGGACTCAGATATAGTGTTTTTACAAGAAGCAGCCTATGATGATAGACTTAAAGAAAAATACAAGAATCAGGTTCATGAGTTAAATGAAGCTCTAAACTATAAAGATTTCGTATTTGAGAAAGAGTGTGAAATGAAAAAATGGCATAAATAGCAAGAGCCAATCGACTGGTTAATGTACTATGGATTAGGTATCTTATCTAAGTTTAAAATAAAACATTCAGAAATGGTGATTCTACCCCATGTAACTCGAGATAAAGATTTTGGATTTCTTCATGCTATAATAGAAACTCCAAAAGGGGATTTAGACTTAATTAATGTTCATTTAGAAAATAGTGATGAGGGTTCAAAAGCACATCTTATCTTTTTGCTTGATTGGTGTAAAAAAAGAAATATTTGCCCAATAATTGCTGGAGATTTTAATATGAAACAAACAGAAATCTTAATCTCTCAAACAAAAAAAGACTTTTTAGTGTCATACAAAATAAAACCCTATATTTCGTTTATGCCAACTGAATTCTCAAATAATAAGGAACCAATTACTTTAGATTATATTATTGCCGACAAAAAAAAGTTTGAGATTCAAGAGGTAACTTGCATTAAAGATTCACCTTCAGACCATAATCCTATTTCTGCAAAAATAATAGTAAGATGAAGACAAATATAATTATTGCTTGGTAAGGTCTTCAGACTGAATAGCACCATGGGTGGCTGAATTCAGCTTGTCGTAAAAGTCAATCTGCATTCCTGCTGGAATATTGATTATAACTTCTAAATCTCCATTTGGAAGCCAATTCTCTGATTCTTTAAATTCCTTAAACAAGCCATAGACATGTCCGGTGAATCTTGCAGGAACTTTAATTCTGATTTTCTTTGTATGAAAAGAAATTGGAATTATTGGCTTTAATTTATTGATTATTTCTGGAACCTGCTGCTCTGCTGGCCTGTTGTCAAAGTTGTAATGAACTTCTTCAATTGCACGCTTTATTCTTTCTTCTGTATAAGGCCTTCCATTTTGGTCCATTGCATTTTTTACAATGAGATTAAGAATTTTCTTGATTTTTTCTTCTCTTTGTGCGTCTCTGAATTCCTGTGTTTTTTGAATTTCACCGGATGTAATTATTTTTTTTGCAATTTTATACAAATCTGCTGTTCCAAATGCAGATTTTAAATCGGATGAAGGAACTATATTTGCTTTGCTTAAATCATAATATATGCCATTTGACTGAAGAGCTGAAATAACATCTCCTTTTCCATCTCTAACTTTTAAAGCTTCGTCTAGATCAACACTAGTTTCATAATTTTTTCCTTTTATTTTTATACGTGCAGTTACATTCGCCATGGTAATAAAACAGAAATAGGTTATATAAATATTATTGTGGGAATATAGAGATTGAGCTTTATTTGCAGTAAAACTTAAATAGGCTATAGTATAAACTATTTTATAAAATCTCAATTTTAAAAAGATAATATGGAAATACCAACAGAAATGCAGCATCAGGCAATGGGATATGACAGAGCAGCAACTATGTTTTCTCCTGATGGCCATTTATTACAGGTTGAATATGCGGAGAAGACTGTCAGGCTAGGAAGCTCCAGCATTGGATTAATCTGCAAAAATGGCGTTGTTATTGTTGCTGACAGAAGAGTAAGAGACAAATTGATTGCACCTGAATCTGCAAACAAGATATTTGAAATTGATGAGCATATTGTAGCAACAGCTGCAGGGATTCTTTCAGATGCAAGAATATTAATTGACCATGCACAAGTATTAGCACAACAAAACAGGGTTACTTATGATTCACCAATTGAGCCTATTGCAATAATAAAAATGATTGCTGATAAAAAGCAATTATACACACAATACGGCGGAGCAAGGCCGTTTGGCGTTGCTATTCTTCTTGGCGGAGTCAGTAAAGGAAAAGCAGACTTATTTACTTCAGATGTAACTGGAAATTTCTTCGCATATAAAGCAAATGCAATTGGAGAAAATGATGAAAAAATAAAGGAAATTTTAAGACGCGATTATAAAGAAGATATGACAATTGAGGATGGTGTTAAATTTGCGCTAAAAATATTCAAAGATATTTTAGGCAAGAATTTTGAATTTGAAAGATTTGATGTTGGTTATACTAAAATAGCAGATTGTAAGCTTATAAGGCTTCATGGCGATGAATTGAAAAAATTCACGAAATAAATTCTAAAAATAAAATTTTAATTAAGGAAGCTTGAAGATTTTTCTGAATACTATGCTTCCAACTATGCTCGCTCCGAAATAATACCAAATCCAGCTTGAAGCAATTGAAGTTGTATTAAAGACCCCTCTGATTAAAGAAAATAAAATCAGTATCGGAACAATTGTAATCAGCATTGGTTTAAAAGTATGCTTAAAGCTCTCGCCTGTATGGGCTAGCATCTGCTTTTGAATTTCCATCATCTTAGAAGGATTGTCTTTGTACTTTTTCATTTCTTCTTGGAGAGCCTTTTGTTTAGACTTGATTTCCTTCATCCTCTCTTTATCCATAACAAAATGATTAACAAGAGATACAAATAATGAAACTAATAAAGAGATAATAATCACGCTTGTTTTCGGATATGTTTGTATAATTTCTATTAAAGCCATTAAATGAGTGTGGTGAAGAGTGTTTTTAAATTATTTGTTTTCGTCGATTAACCTATTATTTTTCTTAATGCGGGATGCATATCTACTGCATGCTGTTGTGCTATATTCTGATACAATTGATAAATAATCATTACTGCAAGAAGAATTGCTGTACCAGAAGTTAGGGCGCCAAGCTCGTTTGCTATTGCTGCTAATGCTCCAATTGCCAATCCCCCCATAATTGTAAGAGGCATAATATATCTCTTTAAAATTGATTCTAGGACCCGCTGGTCTTTTCTAAATCCTGGAATCTGCAGTCCAGAAGCTAAAATATTTTTTGCCTGGCTTGATTCATCCATTCCAGAAGTCTTAACCCAGAAGACTGCGAAAATTGCTGAAAATATCATATAGAATATAATGTGAGTTATTGCCTGTAAAATCTGGGAGCTTTGAAGGCTTCCCCTTATCACTCCTTCAACTATATTTGAACTTCCTAACCAGTAAGCTAAACCTGAAACAGGCTGGCCTTGTGAAAACTGCCCGAGAAAAGTAGAGTGCCCCAACCAATTTTCTAGTAATCCTCCAAATAACTGAAGATTAGCAACTAATGCCGCTGTTAAAATAACTGGAATTACTGATGAATAAAAAAACTGCAAAGGCCATTTAATGGAATACCCTCTTATTTTTTCATAAGAAAGAGGTATTTCTATTTTCAAACTTTGTGCCCAGACAACAGCAAGAAATATAGCTGCAGTGACTAATAAAGTTGCTATAGCTGAAAGCGCTTCTTTGGGCGCTCCATTAATAACCGACTGAATTATGATTAATAAATTGCCTGCGCATGGTGTTCCTGAAAAATCAATTAAACAGTTTCCACCTGAAGGGCCTATAAACTGGAATAGTCCTGTGAATAATCTCCATGCTACTCCTGCAACAATGAATAATGAAACTCCTGAACCAAAACCCCATTTGGTTGTAACTTCGTCCATTAAGACTATTGCTGCTCCTCCCAATACTAACTGAAGCACTACAATAAATGTATAACCTGAAACTGCCTGAAGCCCCCCCATTAAAACATAGACGAGAGATTCAAAAATAATAAAGAAAAGAACTCCTAATTTTTGCAGTCCTTGAAAATACTTTTTACCTTCGGGCGTTTTTGTGTCAATACCTAAAATTCCTGAACCAACTAACAACTGAAGTATAATCGATGACATAACTATTGGGCCGATACCCAAACTGATTATGCTTCCAAAATCTGTCCCGAGAATAATAGCAAGGTATTGGAATCTATCAAGTGAGTTTTTTGCAAGGCCATATAAAGAAATATTTGCAAGAACAAAAAATGCTGCGAGAATAATTAATGTCCATTTTAATTTTGTGTTGAAACTAAGCTTTTTTTCAACAGGCTTAGTCACCTCAGGCAGGTTGTATAAAATATTTTTTATATCCATCTTTTGTAAATTATTCTACAATAATATCCCCGCCGGCTTTTTTAATCTTATCCATTGCGGACTTTGATGCAGCGGATGCTTTTATAACTAATTTTAGTTTTACATCGCCTTCACCAAGTATTTTGTAACCCTTTAAGTTAATATCGTACTGTCCTTTAGATTCCTTAGCAATTCCTTTTTTTACAAATGAATCAAGATTAGAAGAAATATTTCTCAAATTTATTTCATCTGATTTTTTTGGAACATGCCCTCTTCGCAATGCTTTATCCTTGCCAAAATAATCATTGCCGTACAAATTTATTATTAAAGATTTTCTTTGGTCTGCTCTCTTGCCTGTTCCAGCCATGCCAAATCCGCCTCTATGGCCTGAACCTTTGCCTTTATTTTTGAATCCGCATCTGTTGGTATTACTTCCTCTAAAGCGTGAAGACTTTCTTCTTTTTTTTGTTTTTATCATAACATCCTCCTAACTAAATCATTAATTTTATCTTTATTATCTCCTAAAATCCCTTTACTAACTCCAAAATGTTTTTTAGCCATAATTCCTCCTCTTGGTGGATGCAATCTAAAGAAGGGTTTGATTCCTTGTGATTCCAAATTTTTTTTATCAAGATTTTCCATGATTTTTTTAGCATCTATTTTTTCTTTTTTATTCCCAATTGTTTTAGCGCGCTTTGCAATTAATTCTAGAAGCATCTCCTTGCTTATCTCTCCATATGCTACATAATCTCTTAATTTTCTTAATAGATTTAAATTTTCTGCAGAAGATTTTAGAAGGATAGCAGTATACTTTCTTCTAAGCCTAAGCCTAAATAAAGTATCCTTTGTATCATAAGGAACACCTACAAGACTTGAAATTCTTATTGCAATTATCATAATTTCATTTTATTTGTTTTAATTAATGCATCTATGCAAGCTTTTGCGAGATTAAAAGTTGTACGTGTGCTTCCCCCAGAAACACCATATACATCTTTAATTCCAGCTAATCTCAAGATTTTTTTACATTCATCACCAACTACAAGACCAGTTCCTCTTGGAGCAGGCATTAATTTGAGCCTTACACTCCCGCATTTGCCTTCAACCTTGTATGGAACTGTATGCGGATCTGCTGTGGCTTCTTCTCTTGATTCAAATCCTCTTGTAATTTTGATTAGATTTAATTTTGCTTTTCTTATTGCCTTTTCTCTGGCTGGCAGAGTTTCTTTTGCTTTCCCGTATCCAATTCCAATATGGCTGTTTTTATCTCCAACTATGGCCATGCAGGAAAATGCAATAACATTGCCTTCTTTTGTTTTTTTCTGAGTCTGCCTCCAAGCTCTTCTTTTTCCCCCGCCAAATTTTCCTTTAGCCTGACCAATTAATAAAAGATCGATTTGTAAGTTTATTAAAGAGTCAACAATTTCAGGCTCAAGTATCTTTCTACCTTGTGCTAATATTTGGTCTATATCTTTAACCTTACCAGCCAGAACTTCTTTTCCAAGCGCAGTTTTCGGAACCCATCTTGCAAGTGAATCTCTCTTATTTCTTTCTTCTTTGCTTATTTCTGGTTCTGGAACAATTGATAATTCTTCTAAAACTTCTTTATCCTTTTCTAGTTTTTCCAATTCTTCTGGAACTGCTTCAATCAAATCTTTTGGTTCAGCTTTTGTTTCTTTCTTTGCCATTTATAACTCCTGTTTTATTTTATTAAATACCTTTGTAATCTTAGGATTTGAGCTTATTTCTTCTATATTTGGAAGTGCTTCCTTGCTATGGGGTACAATTAATCCTGCATCCACCACTCCATTTAATGCAGAATATAAACGGGATTTTTGTATATTTCGATTTAGTCCTATATCAAGTACAGCTTCTTTTACTCTGCCTTTTGCTACTTTGCCAAGAAGCAGACCTGTTAAGTAAGCAGCAGGAATACTTTTTAGGCTGCCAGAAAATTCTTTTGGCCATCCTTTTGAAAGCAAGTCTTTGGAAGTAACTCCAATAATAACTTTATCTTGGGCAAGATGAGACTCTATAATTTGGGCTATGATATACTTATTTGTTTTTCGTATAACTAACCGGGGCTTTTCAGATTTTAGCAGATCTATTCTTGCTCTATAATCTGTTTTTGCTTCCAGTCTCCTTCTTCTTAATGTTCTTCTCATTTTAACAACTCCGCAATTCTTTCTTTCATATGTGGCTTATCCTTGAATTCACCCGCTTTAATTTCTTTTCTAAGCTTATAATAATTTTCTAATGAAATCTTTCCTTTCTTCTTCAACTCTGTAATAAATGAACGGAGCTTTCTCGTGCGAGTTATATAGTCTCTTTTTCTAGTATTAACAATTTTTTTTATACTTCCTGCTCTTCTTCTTGTTGTTCTTCGGACTATCTTTTTACTGCCTTTAATTTCTTTTATTCGTATGACCTTATTCTTAAATAAATCCCTTATATCTTGTTTAGTAATTGCTTCTTTTATTTCATCTAATCTCTCATTATTGAAGACTATTCTGTTTTTGCCTACTCCCAAAACTCTTGCAGCAAGTTCTTTTTTCTTATTGAGTTTCATCTTTTACCTCCAACATTAAAAATTTTGATATTCAGCTCTTCTGCTTTCTTTATCATTTCAAGTTTTTTCTTAGCTCCAACTTTAGATATTACTGCTATCATATTTTTTTTATCAAGATTTTCTAAATCTTTTACATTAAAGACTAATTTAGGAATAAGCCCTTTTATTTTTCCAGATTCTGCTTTTGATTTTCTAAATCCAATTTTTGGCACAGATGGATGGCCCAACATACTTAGCCTGACTTTATTATCTAATCCTCTAGGCCTTCTCCAGTTTCTAATTTTCTTTCTTCTACTGCCAAGTTTTAAGAATCTTTTGAGGTCTGTTCTGAAAAATTTCGTTTGCATTATAAAGCTCCTCCTGGTCTTTCAACAATATATATACCATCTTGAAATATTCTCTTATCTCTGCTTTTTATTTTTGTTGCTTTTTCCATATTTGCAGCGGTATGGCCTGCAGAATGTATATCATGAGATGAAACTATAATTTGCTGGCCTTTGATGTCTACATTTGTTCCTGGGAGAATTTTTGCAAATCTTGGAGTTTTTTCTCCTAAAAAATTGTTGATAGATAACTTATCACCAATTACTTTTAGAATCATGGGAAAATGAACGTTGCAAGCTTCCAATTTATAAGTAAATTTCTCATTTAGCCCTTTGAAGATATTATAAATATGAGCCATAAGGGATTTTATTATTTTAAACTCTTTTTTATTCCCTGCATCACATTCTATAATTATTTCATTCTTGCTAGCCTTTATTTTTAGAAATGGCAAATTAACTTCTTTAGATAATTCCAAAGAATCTTTCTTAAATTTAAGTGTGCTTCCTTCTAGGATGCATAATATTCCTTCAGGGATTTCTATTTTTTCGATTAATTTTTTTCTCATTAGTATAAATAAGCAATTAAGCTTCCTCCCAAATTTTTATCTATCGCGGTTTGATGGGTCATCAATCCTTGAGAGGTTGAGATAATTATGACGCCTATCTCCCTTGCTGGGAGATATCTTTTAACGTATTTGTCTATATTTTTAACAGAGACTATATATCGCGGTTTGATAGCTTTACAATCATTAAGATTTCCAAGCTGAACTTTTAATAAATTTCCCTCAAGTTGATAATTAATAATATACCCCCTCAATTTAGCAATTGCTAATATTGCTAGCAAGAGCTTGGAGTGCTGTTGAATCTCAACAGAATTCTTTCCTGCTTTTAGTGAGTTTACCATTTTGTTCAATGCATCTGCAACTATATCTTGTGACATTTTAGCTATATTTTTTAAATCCGATTTCCTCCGCTATTTCTCTAAAACATTGTCTGCATAAATTGAGGTTATACTGGCTTATATGCGCTCCAAACCGACCGCATCTCTCGCATTTCTTAGCGGCGATACCAATTTTTCTTTCTTTAGGCTTGCAATATTTAATATATCTTTGCAATACCTCTGGCTTGTTTTTTAATTGATTCAAAATCTTGCTCCAATCGCTTGCTGTCATTTTATCTGAATTTTGTGTTAAAATTTTCCTCCATAAATCTGATTATTTCTGGTGGTGAAATAAATTGCCTTTTTGGAACTTTTCCAATTTTTATTTTTTTTCTTTTTACTCTTAGTCCTGCCCGCTCAAGTACAACTGTAACATGAAACCCTTTGATTCCAATATCTCTCTGGTATTCTATTCCGGGTATTTCAATATATTCCTTAATCCCAAATGAAAAATGGTTTTCTGAAATCTGCTTCTTCTTTAAAGAATTATTGACTGCTGCTAAAAGTCTTTTCAAGAGATCTATAGCTTTTTTACCTCTTAATGTAACTCTTGTCCCAACTTCTAATCCAGGCCGGACATTAAAATCAGGAATTCTCTTGCTTGTTGTAAGAATTTGAGCTTTCATCCCGCTTAATATTTCTAAAAGTTTTTTTTCTTTTATAAGATCATCTCCAGTAGACCCAGAACTAAGCAATACCTTTGTTATTTTTATTTTTCTCATAGGATTCTCTTTGCTCATAATGCTATTATCTGGCTTTGATTCAGCTTGACCAGTTCCTCCTTGTCCTTGAATTTAATCAAAACTTTCTTTTCTTTAATCTCTTTTACATTTCCTTTTAAGCCTGTATATTTACCAGAAAATACAAATATTTCTTTGCCTTTTTCCAAAGAAATATGCTTTTTTATTTTTCCTGAAAAATCAAGGTAGACAGAATCACCCACAGAAATTTTTTCTTTTGTAATAACATTTGAACCATCATGAAGGCCAAATTGAATTTTAGAATTTTTTAGTAATTGTTTATTAGAGACTTTACATAATCTCTCATTTTTTAAAGAAGTAGGCTCCAAAGAAAATTTCTTTGTTGGAAGAATTGTAAGGGCATAGTGTTTATCAGCTTCGAATATATTAAACAAAGAGATACTTTCCCTATAATCTTTTACATCTCTGCCGTTAATCTTCAAGAGTTTTTCTTTTATCATTTCCTTAACTTCACGGGCAGTTTTTGCTAATTTTAATATATCCCTGACAGCAATAACAACTGGCACAGAGTCATTTACATTGGACAAGGCGTGTGCTATATATTTAGTGCCTTTCCTGTTTATTGGAAATTTTATCGAAGTTTCTTGTCTAGTTTGATGCATTTTTTGCTGATTTTGCTTGTTTAGTTTGAGGAGAATTTTCTTTTATCTTTGACAAAGCAAGCCTTTTCTTGTCTTCTAAATTTAGAGATTGTATTTGGAGCACACTAGGATTAAAGTAAACGCTAATTTTGGTGCCGTCTTTCTTTTTTCTTTGAATATTCTCCAAAGCAATCTTTGAATTTTTTAGGCCTATTGAAGAAATTTTTTCTTTTTTCTTCTTAAAACTACCGCGCATGACAAGCACCTCATCCCCTTTCCTAAGAGGAAGACTTCTCTTGCCATACTTTTCTCTTAAAGATTTTGATAAATTCGCACTTAAAAATTTATGCCTTATATGAAAAGGAGCATTTATTCTAAATTTTTTCTGCTTTCTTTTCTGCCTGCTTGCAATCCATGAAGTTGAAAATTTTGATTTCATAATACATACTGGGCAATTTTAGCAACTTGTGCCCATCTTTCCTGAATCTCCCTGCCAACAGGGCCCTTAATTATTGTTCCTTTTGGGTTGCCTTTGTCATCTTTCATTAAAGCTACAGCATTATCTTCAAAGCAAACTCTTTCTCCTGTTATTCTTTTATAGGGTTTTTTCTGTCTTATTACAACTGCATCAAAAACCTGCCCCTTCATATCTGGCTTTCCTTCTCTCACAGAAACCTTAACCCAGTCTCCAAGTTTTGCATACTGCTGCCTGCCTTTTTTTGATTTGCCATGCTTGACGCTTACAATTTTGACAATTCTTGCACCACTATTATCTGCAGCAGTTACATGGCTTCCGATGCCCAATCCTCTTGTTGTTCTTGCACTTATTGCTTTCATTTTTTTGCCTCGTTCACGCTTTTTATTTTTTTAATTACAATAAAATGAATTATTTTGCTTAGAGGCCTGCATTCTTTAACTTCTATATAATCTCCAACATTAATATCCAGGTTATCTTGAATGCGAGCATGAATTCTTGTTTTCTTTTTGTAAAATCTTTCATATTTCTTGAAAAAAACAGTTCGCTCTAATTCAACAACAACTCTTTTTGGAAACTTTTTTGTAACAAGTCCCTCAAAGGTTCTTCCTCTAGCTACAGCTAGAGTTTTATACTGCTCTTGCTTTTGTTTTTCTTGCTTTTTTGCTGCCATTACTTTAGGGAGTAAAAACTTCCTTTATATTCTTTGTGTTTGGTTTAGTCGCTAATCGACTCTTGGGGAAAACCAATTTTGGTTAAAATTGGCTTAACTTGCTTCTTGTGATTTCCTTGAAGCTCTATTACACCGCCCTTAACGGTGCCACCGCATGCAAGTTCTTCTTTTAAGCGCTTTGCTGTGCCTTTTATATCAAAGCTTTTATCAAAGCCGCTTACAAGGGTTGTTACCTTGCCATATCTTCTGATAGCTGTTGTAACAGTTATCTTTTGTTCGCGTTTTGCGATTTCGTCAAACACATCGGTACCGGTTGGTAAACCGAAATTAGGATCTATATCCATGGTTTATTTGTTTGTCAACTCCTCCTTTCGGGATTTGTTGAATGTAAGCAAGCGCGAGATTGTTCTTTTAATCTCTTTAGTTTTCGCACGCGATTTATTTGCAGTCACATTTGCTTTTATTAATTCAAATTTTAAATCTTTGAGTTTTGCCTCTGCATCAGAGACATTCATTTTTTGCAGATCTTTTTTCTTTATTATTGCCATTTTATTTGCCTTTCTTTTTCTTTTTTAATTGGTCTTTAGGAATTTCTTCGAAAGAAACTTTTAATCTCTTCCGCAATTCATCATCTACAATAATTCTATCATGAATATAGGCTGTTGCTGGCAGAATGCTAACTTCAATTCCAATAATTCCGGCAATTGTTTTTGCTTGGGACTGGGCTTTGTCTACAACTTTAGCAGGGTCGCCTGTTTTCTTCAGGTAACCTTGTGTAAATCTCCATGTTCTTGCTCTCTCGCTTGGAAGTTTACCCGACAATACAAGCTCTGCACCAAGCACCCCAGATCGCATTATTGATTCAAGCATTCTGTAGGCTATTACCTTAAATTTTAGAGATCCTTTTCTTTCCAATAAAAGAGCAATTTCATCTGCAACTAATTGCGCGTCTAAGTTAGGATTTAATATTTCTTTTATTTCGATATGGGGGTTGTCTAGCTTGAACCTCTTTTTTAGAACACGTGTCAGCTCTTCTATTTTTTCTCCTCTCCGTCCAATGATTATACCCGGCTTGCTGGTTGAAACTATTATCTTCTCACCAACAGGGGTGTATTCGATAATAACATTGCTTATTCTTCCTTTTCCAAGTTCATTTTTAATATACTCTTTAACTCCTAATTCTTCTTTCTTAAATGCTACAAATCTTTTCTCTTCCATTTTATTTACTAAACTCCTTTGCTTTTAAAATTACATTTGTTCTTTTAGCTTCGCTGCCGCCTTTTTTAAGCGGCCTTGAAGCCCAACTTGCAGAAGCAAGGTAAATTCTAGTTTTGTCTAAATCAAGGCCATTGACAAGCACGTTCCCTTTTAATCCTTTTAAAAGTGCAATAAACATTTTTGAAGCTTTAACAGGATAACGGCCAGACATCATTCCTTTGCCCCGATGAGGTATCTCCCCCTTGAAAGGAATTGGCCTTTTAAAATGAATTACTTCTTCCAGATTTTTCATCGCTAGATCAATAGGCTTATGTTTTATAAAGTTACAAATATACATGCAGTGCTTCTTTGAAGCATGAAGACTCATCCCCTGGGCAATTGCATCTTCTTTCTTGATAATATGCTTTTTCCCCTCTTTCTTTTCTTCCATTTTTGCCTCTGTTTTTTTCTCTTCAAGCTTTTGCTCGGATTTTTCTTCCATTTTATTTTCTATATCCTTGTGAATTTTATTTTCTTCCATTTTATTTCTTCTTTGACTTAGAGCTCTTTGTTGACCCTATGCCTGCGCTTCCGTGATTAACACGTGACCTTGAAGGTGCAAATTCGCCTAACCTATGCCCAATCATTTCATAAGTAATTAAAACATTATTGAAATTCTTGCCGTTATAAACTCCAATTGTCATGCCAACTAATTTGGGAACTATAACAATATCTCTCTTATGCGTTCTGATTCTTTTATTTTGCTCAAAGCTTGTTTCGCACCTCTTAACAAATTGCTCAATAATATCAAATTTTCTCAAAACAGATCTTCTACTTCTTGATGTGAGATATTTTGCAAGTTCTCTTACATCAAGGGTCTTAAGAAAATCTATTTTTTGCCCCCTATAAAATGTTTCTTTTGATTTAACTACTTCTTCCATTATCTCTTCCATCCTGTTCTTCTTGGCCTTATATGCCCTACTCTTCTTCCTGCTGGAGCATTTCTTTTTGCAATCTTAGATTTAATTCTCTTTCCTCTTCCAGAGCCAAATGGATGGTCAACTGCATTCATTTTTACTGCAGAAGTTCTTGGCCATAGCTTATTTCTTGCTTTCATTTTATAAAACATTTTTCCTGCTGTTATGAATGGCTTAAGCACTCTTCCGTCGCCAGCGATTGTACCAATGCTAACTCTGCAATCTCCGCTTAATTTAACTTCATGCTTGTTTGGCATTAAAAGAGAAATTTTGTTGTGTTCATATTTTTTAAATACAACTGCAGAAATTCCTGCAGCACGAATCATTTTTCCGCCGTCGCCAGGATTGTTTTCAATATTAAAAACATTTGTTCCTAACGGAACATTCTTCAACATTAGAATATTCCCGTTATTTGCTTCGCCTCCAATTAGAATTTTTTGACCGACAAATGCCCCATTAAATGCAGGATTATAAAATACTTCATCTTTTATTTTCAGCTTAATCAAAGGAGCCGTATGGCCTGCAGAATGAATTAAACCGAGAATTTCTGCCTCTCCTTCATGCATAGGATATTTTATTTTATGCATGAAAGCTTTTCTTCTAACTCTATATGTTAAGCTTCCGTGCCCTCGCGCCTGTGAAATTATTCTTTTTCCCATTATATCATTCCTAATTTAGTTGCAATGTCAATTGCAGGGTTTTCTTTATTTAATTTTACAAAAGCAAATTTTTTATTTGACTTTATGAGAGTTCTTACTTTCTCAACTTTAACTGAAAATACTGACTCTACTTCTTTTTTAATATCTTCTTTCTTTGCTCTTCTTTCTGTCTCAAACAATAGAGTATTCTCAAGTTCTATCATTTTTACAGCTTTTTCTGATGTTACTGGCTTTATCATTTAAGCTCCTCCATTGCTTTTTTAGTATATAGAGTTAATCTTCCAAGCGGATAAAGATCTGCAATAACTACCCCATTTACAGGCTTAACATCAATTCCTTTGAATTTAGCTTTTTCATTTTTTCCAGTAATTAATAAAAGGCCTGCGTTGGATTTGTACTTGCGACCGCGTAATTTTCCTTTGCCTGCGCGAACTACTTTTTTCTTAATTACCAAATTGAAAGAATCGTTAAATATTTTTTTTAGAACTGCAAACAAGTCTTTTGTTTTCTTTGGAAGAGATTCTATAACCTTTGGAACTGATTCTATTTTGGATAATGAAGCATATCTCTTTAGCACATAATCTTTATTTGCTGTTGCTGCGAATGCTGCATTGATTGCTGATTTTTGTTCTTTTTTGTTTATTTTTAATTCTCTCCCTATTCCGTGAGGAGGATGCGCTCTTCGCCCGCCTCGCGCCTGTGTTACTTCAGCTGCTATCCAGAAGAATTGAGTCCCTCTTCGCCACATAGTTTTTCTTGGAACTCTTGAGATTCCTTTCCCGTAATGGCCTTTCCATTCATGCCTTTTATGGCTTATTGTTCCAGATGCTGAATGCTGTCTTCCGGCATTATATGCAGGAGCATAAGGCTGAATGAATTTTTCTGTTTCAGCATATTTTGCAACCAAGTCTTCTCTAATTTTTGTACTAAATATGCTTGACAGCTCAATATCTTCTTTCTTATCTCCATTTAAATCATACAATTTTGCTTTCATGATAATAGCTCCGCAAATTCATACTTTTTCTTTATTTGCTTTTTAGTAGGCCTAAAGGAAGGTGTAAGCAATATCTGTCTTTTAGCTGGGCCCTGAATACTGCCTTTAACAATAATATAATTTGTTTTTATATTGCCATAATTCTTGAAACCTGAGGAAGGATTAATATTTTTTTCAGAGATTGAACCTGAAGAAACTATTTTTAAATTATAAATTACTCGTGAGAACATGCCTAATTGACCAGCCATGGGAGTTACAAATGTTACTCTTGCTGGATGCCATGGACCTAAGCTTCCAGGGCGCCTTACACCCTTTTCAGACTTATGCTGCTTTAGGGTTATACCAAATCTTTTTACCGGACCTACAAGACCTTTTCCTTTTGTCAAGCCTCGTGCATCAATTAAGTCAGAACTTAACTCCTTAATTGAAATCTCTTTGCCAATTAAATTTTTTACAAATTCTAGCTTATTTTCAGTATTTATTGCAAGCTCAATTAAGTCGGGAGTTTTTTTGATTGAAGTATATTTAGGAATTGAATATACAATTACTCTAATATCATCATATTCTTTTGGAATATTAGACTCAAAAGATTTATGTTCCTTTGCTAATTTGACTTTTTTCTTCAATTCTTTATCAGAAGAAACAACAACATCTTTTAGGACTTTGCCATTCTTATAAAACCTGACTGAATAAATTTTCATATTTGGAGCTTCGAGAATTGTAACAGGAATCACAACCTTTTTTCCTTTGGCCATTGACTGCTCGGTATTATCTTTAACAAGTGCTGAAGCCATAGCTGCTTTGTAAGCAATAAAACCTAAAAGTCCCTTTCCATTCTTCTCAGATAATGAACTCCAGTTAACACTAGGTATATATTTTCTGGCTCTTTTTCTAGGCCAGAATTGCAGACTTCCATGTTTTGGTGATGATAAACTAGGCATTTTTTAGTTTCCTTAAAATTAGGTTCAACTCAACCTTTTAAAATTTGTGTAATTTCCGTAAACCCAGCAACCTCTGACTTGCTGGTTTTTATGCTTCCTTCAATTAGATTCTGATATTGTGATATTTGAATGGTATTTAAAGGTTTCTGGAGAAGAAAGTGTTAGAAAATAGGGAGTTTCAATGACTTTAAAATTTTAAAAGCCCCTAAGAATTATTCAATAAAAAAGGAAGGATAATTTATAAGATATTTCCTTATAATAAAATTAAGATTTTCTTTTTTAATTGAAGTGGCATTATTTGAATCAGATATATACCCTGCTCTAAAAGACTCTATCAGAATTGAGCCTGCAATATTTGCAAGGCAATTATGAATTACTCTAACCATTTTTAGCCACAATAAAGCTTAATTTATCTTCATTTTCATTATAATTCTCGAATTCAAGGATTTTCCAATCGCTGTAAACCTCCTTAAGTTCGTCGTCTTCGACATAGAATGAATCTTCTTGAGATTGATTTAATGAAGATTTCCTAAAGGCGATAATAATATTAATGCCTCTTTTGTTTGTATGAGATTTCATGTTTTGGATTAAGTTTATGGCATCTTGTCTTGTTAGGAAATGAAAAACTGCTATAGAAAGAATTACATCATAGTTTTCTTTGAACTGGAATTTGCTGATGTCTTGCGCAATTGCTCTTATTTTTATATTTTCTTTATTTGCCTGTTTTTTGATTTCTTCAATTATTTTGTCTGAAATATCGAGAACTGTTACATCAAAGCCCTTTTTTGCAAGTTCAATAAAATTGCCTGATTCTCCTGTTCCAATATCTAGGACTTTACCTTTTTTTAGATTAGTAAAAATGTATGTAAGAGATTCTAAATCAACTGGGAAGCTAAAATTCTTTTTCTTTTTGTATAATCTATCAAAGTAAATATTATCTTCTGGCATTTTTAATAAAAGGATATACCTTATAAAAACTATTCTATATTAAAACAAAACTTTATTCATATTTTATCCGGAGAAGCCGGTAAGAACTCCTATTAGGAAATTGAGAAAGAAGTAAAGAGAAGCCAGAATTGAAAGTGTGAAGAAAGTTATACCTAAAGTATAATCTCCTTTAAATACCAGTTTTGAGCTGTTAACCAAAACTGTAAGAGCGAAAATAAAAGCAAGCAGAGAGAGTATTAAAGTAAGAATCTCAAATATGCTGAACAAACTTGCAGGATTTGAAGGGATAAATAATGATAAAAGATAAACTGAAACGGTTAATACTGAAAAAACAATTACATTTTTCCTATCTTTCTTAAAAGCATTAAATATATCCTCTTTGGGCATATTTCTCTAAGAAAGAAGAGTTATATAAAGGTTGTCACTTAATCGTCTTAGGAAATAATATATTAACAAAAAAGATAATTAGTCTTTGCCGAATAATTTGCTAAACCAAGAAAGAATTTTTTCAATAAAACTGCCTGAAACACACTTGCTGTTTACGCAGACATTGCTTTCACACTCAAAATTATTCTCGCATACAGAATCTGATTTTAGCTGATTGCTTGTTGTTCCGTCGATAGTGCAGTACATGCCTTTAACCCTTGTTCCTATTGGAAGGCATTTGTTGTTATACAAACACCCGTAATCACATTTTTCATTAGAAACTTCTTTACATTTATCACTACATGTTCCATCTGGACATAAGATTGTGTTATTTTTGCATATTGACTCTTTTTTGCATTCTAAAATATTCCCTTCATTATCGCATTTGCAATTTTCAGGGCAGGAAGCAACTTCATTATTGACTGCAAAAACTCCTGTTTTTGAAGCATAATCATAATCCAAAAAATTTACGCTAACACCATAAACATTTTTTGCTTCATTCAATTTTAAAGTTAAAATTTTCTTTCCGTCTTCATTAGGCATATTTATTTCAAGCTGTGCCATCGGGCCTATAGCAGGACATTTTATTATTGAAACACTACTTCCTCCGCCTCCTCCTGTGCTTGAGGCAGTTGCAGAAGCAACAGTATTACCTGTTATTTTTTGTTCAGCGTTTATTACTTCTTTAGAGCTTGTAACTGCTGCTGCGCATTTTTGTGTAAGCAAATCCCTAAATATTATTTTCATGTCCTTGTAATCAGCTATCTTAACTGGCTGATTAACCTGCAGCTTGAATTTTTCTCCTAGCTTGGCATAAATGCCCTGCAGATTACTACAGTCTTGAGGACAAACAGTATAGCATTTGGATTCTGTTGCCTTGCATTCTTTTCCTGCTTCGCACACATTTGCAACAGTTGTGCAGATTGTTCCTTCTCCTGATTCGCATATTCTATTGCCACAAACAGGCTTAATTATAATTGAAGGGCAGGTTGAACAGGCGCAATAGCCATTTTTATCTTTACTGCATTGAGTATAACTTCCATCAGTACATAACTGGGAAGCACATGAAACTGTTTCTGAGCAGGAGAATTTTGCATATTTGGTGGCATTCTCATTTTCTCCGTTAATTGTTGTATAAGCATATCCGCCGCAGGTTGATTTCCAAGTTAATTTTTCTCCTTTTGTTCCAGCAACATCGATTGTGCAGCTTTCAATTCCAGAACAGAAAAACTTGTTGTTGTATTCAGCAAGGTAGCATTTTTGCTCTGTTTTTGAATTTACAAATAAGCACGTGACTTGTTCTTTAACTTGTTCTCCTTTTATGCATGCCCCATCTGAACAGCCGTTCGGGCAGTTGTATATTTGAGGATATCCAATATTATCAGTTCCGCAGAAAGTTTCTCGCAGGGCAACATTATCAGTACAGAAATCATATGCGGGACCGCTTATCATTGTGTCTGCAACTTCTCCTTTTACATAATAATCTTTCCCGCCATCGCTGTCTGTGCAGGTTGGTAAAGCTTCTGTGCATTTTCCTTCCTTGCAAACATATCCGCTGATGCAGTCAGAACTGGAATAACATTGTGTTGTTTCATTGATTACACAACTGCCAATTGGCTTGCAGTTTTCATCACATCCTTTAAAGACTGAATAAGAACCTATTTGGCAGGCTATACCAATACATTGCTCGTTTTTGCAACAGGTTTTTTCTTTTTCAGTGCAGTTTTCTTGAGCAAGAGCGTAGGAAGAAGAGAGTATAAGAAATGCAAAGATTGTTATTATCAACAAAACTTTTTTCATGGTTTATAAATACAAATGAAGTTTATAAATTCTGTTATAACTTCAATTGAGTTGTTATGCAGAAATTACAGTTAGACAATTTATTAATTTTAACTAATCGTCCTGTTCAATTCTTGGAGCAAGAACAAAAGACAGCATTACATTGCCTGTTGGAAAATCAATACGCATTGGGTGATTGTCAGAAAAGCTTAAAATAGTCCGAGAGGAGATTTTTGCCCCCCGAATAAATTTGTTTAAATATTCTAATGAGAATCTTGCTGTACTTCGGTCAGAATAAATTTCAACCTCCTCAGTGGAAAATTCTGCTCGGGCAGAGTTTAACCCGTGTGCTTCTATAATAAATTTATCCGGCTCGGCAATAAATGTACACGCATCTGAGACTACTCCGCAATCTTCTACAACTTCAACGAATGATTCTGAATCCATTTTTATAACAGATTTGAATTCCCATTTAGGCATTTCTTTTTCTTCAACATCAATATCAATTAATGAAAGCACAAAGTCTCTCTTGATTCTGTCATGTATCCCCATTTTTAAGGTATTTTCTACTTTTTCCAAAGTTAATGAGCTTCCAAGCTTGCATCTTCTTAAAACTGCTTTAAGGTTCTCTAAATTCAAGCCAAGCACTTCATCGTTTCCAAGCTCAAATTGAGAAAATAGGTCAGAGGGAATCTTAAAATAAACCATAGCGACATTTGCGGGGTCTATAGCAGTAAGGCTCATCCCTTCAGAAGTGATTTTAAGCTTAACCTCAATTACTAACTCTGAGATAATAGAAATTATATCTGAGAATATTTTTGGATTCTCTAATTTTAATAACATTTTATTAAGGAAGAGAGGTAGCTTTTAAGTTTTATTGTGATAGAAAAAAGAGTATATTTACACTTATCAAAAAGTTCTTGAGTTTTTGTTTGGAACTTTGGGATGCAAGAAAATTCTCAAAAAGAATTTTCTGCACAGAAAATCCCTGATTTTCTTGTGCTCAAGATGCAACCACATCTTGAAAGATGTGGTTTTCGTCAAGCATCTTGACATAACAAACAATATAAAAGCAACTCTGCTTTCCAAATTATGGATATCAAAGAAGAGAGAATAAATTCCATAAAAAAATTGTATTATTCTAATCCTAAGGTTCAGGAAGTACTGCTAAAGTTCTCTGCAGGCAGAGAGGTTGTTCCAAGGTATTTCGAAAGCTTTGGAAAAAGGCCAGATACTTTGCAATATGCTTCAGACATAATGGGCCTGGTAAATAAAGGTGCAACATCATTCCATGCTTCTGAGGAAATTTGGGAAGATCCCTTAAAAATAAGTTCAGATATGAGCTCGGAAGAGCTTAGTGAAAATAGAAAATCATGGGACTTGCTAATTGATGTTGATTCAAAGTATTTAGACTGCTCCAAGGTTGGTGCAAGACTTATTCTTGATACTTTGGAAATGTATGGGATAAAAAATTATGGCATTAAATTCTCCGGTTCAAAAGGATTTCACATTATTGTACCGGGCAGAGCTTTTCCTGAAGAGCATGATGGAATTGAAACAAAGAAAATGTTTCCGGAGTGGCCACGCTCAATTTGTGAATTTTTGATTGAAAAAATTCGTCCGGAATATAATAAAGCAATTAGTAAACTAGATATTAATTTTGAAGCATTGAAGGAAAGAACTAATCTCTCAAAAGAAGACTTAGCAGAAACTATTTGCCCTGAATGCAATAAACCTGTAAAAAAGAGCAAGATTGTCACATTTAAATGTACAAGATGTGGGAGCACAGTAGTTAGACCAAATTTTAAGCCTACAAAAAGAGAACTAAAATGCATTGAACCAACATGTCCTGGAAAATTAGAGATAATTAAAGAAGAAGATTATTTTTATTGTGACAACTGCAAAATTTCTTCATTAAATAAACAAGAGGAATTTACATCAAAAAAAGTAGTTTATACGCGCTCTGTAAAAGAGTCTGCAAGGAACTATTCTGACGAATTTGAAGAAGGCATTTCAGGCAGCAAATTAGCAAGCCCGGATTTAGTGCTTGTTGCTCCAAGACATTTATTTAGAATGCCTTATTCATTGCATGAAAAAACTTCTCTCGCAAGTGCAGTAATATCAAAGCAAGATTTAAGCTCATTTACTCCAAAAGATGCTAATCCCTTAAGCGTGAAGATATTAAATTTTTTACCTGAATGTATTCCTGGTGAAGCAGAGAAGTTGCTTGAAGACGCGCTTAAATGGAAGGTTGGACAAAGTGAGGGCGAGTATTCTAATATAAAAAATATCAAGAAATATATCAATTATAAAAAAATAGATGTTACAGGAGTTAGAGAAGAGATGTTCCCTTTGCCGATTAAAAAATTGTTAAGGGGCCTTAAAGATGGCAAAAAAAGAGGATTGTTTGTTTTGATAACTTTTTTAAGGTCATTAAATTTCACACCTGAATTTATTAACGAGAGAATCAGAAAATGGAACGAGCTTAATGAACCACCATTAAGAGAAGGTTATATTAGAAGCCAGATTGAATGGCATTTAAAACAAAAAAAGCAGATTTTGCCACCAAATTATAATAATAACAGTTTTTATAAAGATTTGAATTTACTTGACCATAAGCCTAGTGCAAAAAATCCTATTGTAGAAGTTATACGGAAATTGAAAGGAAATAGCTATTGAAACATTTTTAAATAATCCTTACATGAGAGTTTATATGAAAAAAAGAGAATTAGTAATGATTATTTGTGTTTTAGCAATAATCTCTATTTTTCCCAGCGTTCTTGCTTTAAACGAAACTAGCGGAATTAGTGATACTTCTATTGTAACTAAAGCTTATCAATGCCTAGACAATCAAATTAAAGAAAAAGTCCAAACAAAATTGTCATTAGAAGAAGCAATTTTTTCAAGCCTTGCACTTGGGCCGCAGGAAAATTTGAAAGCCACGATAGAAAGCGAAAGAAGACCGGGAGATAGTTGCTGGCCTAAAGATGGCTGCAAATTAAAAGAAACAGCAGAGGTTGCTATTGCATATAAAAGGATAGGCAAAGATACGACAGATATTGAAAAATGGCTTTTGTCTAAAGCCATTATTACAAAGGATTTAGACTGGTATCTTGAGATAGACGCAACAAATCATATACCTGCAACCTGCACTATAACTTACGATGGGGCTGATAAAGAGGTTAGAATTTTAGACAATATGAAGCTAGAAGGCAATGCAGGATCATGCTTAACAGTATCCTCTTCTAGATACTGGCTACAGATAAAGCCTGCCTGCCTGGATAAAGAATTCGAAATTTCCTGTAATCAAGATTTTATAACCACATTAATTTATCAAAAAAATGATGCTACTTATATTTCGTCTGAAACTCATTCTTCTGCATCTGGAGGCAGCACAAAGGAGATTACCAATGCTAAATGTTTTAAAAATATAGATGCATGCGACTATGAAGGTACAATTTGGGCAACGCTTGCATTACATAAACTTGGAAGAGACACTTCGGCGTTTACTTCTTATTTATTAGCTCTTTCTGAAGATAACCAAAAATATTTACCAAGTGCTTTTCTTTATATAATAGCAGGAGGAGATGACCAATTCTCCCAAATTATACAAAAGCAAAAGGATGGAAAATATTGGGAGACAAGTGCAAATAAAAGATATTATGATACAAGCCTTGCAATGCTCGCGCTTTCCGGAACCAGCAGTGCTGAGCTTGAAAATACAAAAAAATATTTATTAAGCATTGCTAAAGACAGTGGATGCTGGAACAATAATAACATCAGAGATACGGCCTTTATTTTGTATTCTGGCTGGCCTAAAGATTTCTCAATTCCAACAGAAACAAAAAGCTGTATGGCTGCTGGTTATTTTTGCATAACTAAAGATGACTGCACTGAAGCTGGCGGGGAGATATTAAGCAATGAATGCAATAATTTTAATATGTTCTGCTGCTCAAAATCACTTCCAGAAAAAACCTGCGCTGAAAAAAATGGAATAATTTGTAATGCTAATCAAGAATGCAGAAACGGAAATACTGCTCCTGCTTCAGATGGAACTTGCTGCTTGAGCAAAATATGCGACCCAATTTCTACGCAAAATACATGCGAACTCTCTGGAGATATTTGTAGATTTAGCTCATGTGCAAGCGGAGAAGAGCAAGTAATCAAGAACTGCGATACAAGTGATAAAATCTGCTGTGAAAAAACAAGTGTTCCAACAAGCTCGTTGAACACTTGGATATGGATATTGGTTGTCTTGATTATTATTGTAGTTCTGGGAATTATATTTAGAAATAAAATACGAGTTTGGTGGTTCAAATTCCAAGGCAAAGCGCGGTCTTCGCCGATTACAAGACCAGGAATACCGCCCGCAGGAGGATATTATGGAATGCCTAGACAACAAAGAATGATTCCCAAACAATATAATTCCAGCAGACCTCAGAGTAATGCGCGAGATAAAGAGATGGAAGAAACATTAAAAAAATTAAGAGATATGAGCAAGTAATCAAAAGTTAAGATGAAAAAAATTATTTTAATGATGGTATTTATTTTAGCTATTCTGCCGTTCAGCAGTGCAATTTCTTCAGATATCAAAGAAAATTATTCTCCTGGTGAGACATTAATTGCAGCAATTAGTGGCAATGTTTTAGAATATATTGCCCAGAGCAACGTAGAATTTCTAAGAGGGCATGTGAAGGTGCCATTGGATTATGATTTTAAAAAATTAGGTGATAAATATTATTTATGGGCTGCTTTACCTGTGAATGAAAATAATTATACATTGCGAATTAAGGATATTTCTACGACTGTTAACGGGCAAAATCAAAAAATAAACTTTGAAAAAAATTTTTCAGTTAAAGGAAACTTAACTGAATACTCCATAAAACCAGGATTTGTTTTTACAAGAGGAGATTTTGAGATAAGTATACAATCAAATTTAGATGAAGTCAAAACAATAGATACTGACTTTCCTACAAAAAGAGAGATTGTTTTAAATCCAGGGATAAATAAAGTAGAATATAGTATATCAAGTACTATGAATACCACACTTATTAATATAACTCTTGGAAAATATATTATACCTTTATATGTTATTAAGCAAGGAAGTAATAATGGTGCATTTGATTTATTCTATCCGGAAATTAGGTTTAAGCCTCAGATGATTCAGAGTATTTCTTTAGATAGCAATGATACGCATTATCCTTTTATTGTTTATAATACTGGAGATCATACAATAATTAATGTTTCTCTGGAGTTTGAAAAAAATTTATTCCTGATAGAGCCATCTTCTAATTTTGATATTAAACCAAATGAGCTATTATATTTTAATTTGAGCTTAAAGAATAAAAATGCTGGAGATGAAGTGAGGGGTATAATCTATCTAAAATACCAAAACTTTACATTTGAACTTCCTGTGGATATAAAATTAACTGATGATTCAAGCCAAGTAAGCACGCCGTATTTAACTGATGAAAGAGGATTTTATAACTGCAATGAAATATCTGGAGGGAAAATATGCAATATTAGTTCAGAAGTATGCAAAGGAAATGTAACGCTTGCTATGGATTCTCCATGCTGCGTAGGAACTTGTGTGAGCAATAAAAACAGCAAAGCCTGGATAGGATATTTAATAGCTGGAATAATTTTAATTGTGTTATCAGCGTTGATATTAAAATATAAACGGATAAAACCTGAAAAAAATCCTCTCAAAAAGCAAATAAAGGATATAGAACAGAGAATGGAAGAAAAAGAATTTTCTAAATAATTTGCTTTTTGTTTTTCTTTACTTTATTAGAGCTTGACTTCTTTTTGACCTTGGAGACTTTTTGTGTTGGCTCATCTGCTGGAGGCTGTTTAAATAAATGCGGTGCAACTTCCTGAAGTTTTTTTAAAATTATGTCCCTTTCTACAAGAACATTTTTGGTGATAGCATCATAATTATGCAATCTTAATACAAGCTGATTTGCAAACTCGTTTAGTTCTGAATTTGAGAAAGAAATTTTTTCCGGGTAAATCATTTCTGTATGTGCAGGCATATAAGCAAATAAGACATTAAAATAATTTATGACCGAATCTAATTCTAAACTTACATCTGCAAATGAAGTGTAAAGGTCCTTAGAATCTTTAACCTCTATAGGCTCATGCATTTGCTTTTGAATAACTTTCACGCCTTTTTCAGCACCAAGCCTTTCTATAAGAAGATTTAGAGCTTCAGTAATATGCTCTGGCGGCCTGCCTAAAATCTCAAATATAGCTTGTATTTGCAACTTGTCCATAGTCTTTAAATGAAAATATGATTTTTAAAACTTAGTATACTAAAGTCTTCTAATTACTAGAAAAATTATTATTAAAATACAAAAAAGCGTAAAAGAATACATAATTCCCTGCCGGATTTTTTCCTGATGAGATATAAATATACCTGCGTCTGAAACAGGAACATTTGAGATATTTTCTTCTAAATCCTGATTACTCTTAAGATGTGCATTTTCAAGAGGAATAAAATCTGGAGAGTGAGGAATTGCCTGTTCTACCTGCTTGTCTATATTATCATCTGAATTGTTTGTATCCAAGATTATGCTTTCATTTTTTGTATAGCTAGATAAATCGTCTGGTTGCTCTAAAAGACTTATAAAAATAGGATTACAAAATTCTGTACTCTGTGTTTTCCCTGGCTTTCTTAGTTTAGCACAAACCTCTCCACTTCCTGTGAAATTAAGGACTCTTATTGAAAAGGTAGTTTGATTTGGAAATGCAGACTTCAAAAAGTAAAAGGAGCTTTTCCAAGAATTTTTATAAAATATTTCGGATTTTACATCTGATGAGGCTTTTATATAGATTTTAATATCATAAATCTCTGCTGAAATTGGAGACAATGAAACATCAAATTCTGAATTGGCTGTTTGAGGTGAATTTATTGTTACATTAAGAGCAAGAACTGAAGGCAATAAAGAGATTAATATTAAACTAGTAACCATAACTTTCATAAAAAATTAAACCTCCTTGCTGGTCCTTAATATAAACTGTATCTCGGTCATTATTCCAAATATCTGAAGGATTATTCCAAAAAAGGTCGCTATTATTATTTATTCCTTTTCCAGAATGAATAACTAATTCTGTAAAATGGGGAGTGTTAAAAATATATTTTTTACGGCCTTCTTCTTTTATAAACCATCCTGATGAATCAGCATTTGGACAATTATTTGTTATAAAAACTATTTCAAGATACTTATCTACTCTTGCATTTATACACTTATAATATGATGACTTGTTCCAAATGCCTAGTGAATTCTTAATTGCAATATCTTCTGCACCTGCAAAAGCTTCAAGCTCGGAATCGTCCACAAGGAATTTATTTGCCAAACCCAATTGTATGAGTTTTAAATTCAAATATTCTGGACTATAAACTCTAGCAAGAAGCCGATCATACTTGTCTTGACCGGTTATTTCCAATTCTATTGACTTATTTGCAAAACTTTCTAAAAAAGATTTAGAAAGTGAGGCTAGAGGTTCATTTTTTTCTGGCGCGTTGATATTAATGAGCCTTATTGCCTGGCCGTCTGTCGTTACAAATGTATCTCCATCTATAATTCTAAGAATACCTGCCTTTATTCGTATAGGCTTGCCTGAAGTTGATAAAAAATAAAAGTTCACAATAATGAGCAGAGTTAATAAAAAAGCTAAAATCAATGCTGGCTTTTTGTCCAAATTAAACACCCCAATAGTATAGGTATAAAACTGATTAAATATCTTTTTGATTTAGATTAAATTTTTAAATCCAGATTGTTTAACAAGTGTATGAAAAAAAGAGGGCTTTCACCAATTATTGCAACTGTTCTTTTAATTTCGCTAACATTGATTATTGCGGTTATAATTTTTATTTCTGCAAAAAGTCTTATATCTGAAAAGTTACTGAAATTTGGGGAACCAATAGAAAATTCATGTGAAAGAGTAAATTTTAATGCTGAACCAATTTATAGCGAGGGCAAGATAAACTTTGTAAATCGCGGAAATGTTCCTATTTATGGAATAGAAATAAAGAAAAAAAATGAAGGTTCTGTAAAAATTGTTAAGTCCTTCAGCAAAACAATAAAGACTGGAGAAACAATTGCATTAGACCTTCCAAATGATCTAAGTCAAGGAGAGGATATTATCTTAACACCTATTCTTCTAGGTGAAACAAAAGATTCAAAACAGCCATACACATGTGATAATGCCTATGGCATAACTACAAAAGTATAAATTATATGAAAAAAAGAGGGCTTTCACCAATTATTGCAACTGTTCTAATCTTACTTCTAACAGTTGCAGCCATATCTTTAATTGCCAGTTATCTAATTCCGTTTATAAAAAAAACATTAACATTGGGCACTGAATGCATAAATTACCGTGAGTATTTCAAATTTGAAGATTCTTTTGGCTATAATTGCTTTAATTCTACAAATAATTTGCATGGAGTCAGCATAAAAACAAATGTTCAAGGACTTGCTGAAAAAGATACAGAAGGATTAGGATTAGCTTTAATATTTACAGATGACTTAACTTCAAAAAAAGTTGAAATAAAAGATAATGGAAGTATTGAACAAATAAAAATATTAGGACCTATTGCTCCTTTGGAAGTTGTAAAGCCTGGAGAAATACTAACATATGTCTATAACGGCACTCCAAATCTCTATACTAAAGTTGAAGCCTACGCAATACTAAAATCTGGACGGATATGTGATAAATCCGATGAAATAAATCTTGTGCCATGTACAAAAAAATTGGCTTAATTAAATAGGAAATATGCAAAATTTAAATAAAATAGGACAAGTTTGGATTGAAACTGTTTTGTATACTTTAATAGGCCTTTCTTTAATTGCCTTGATCCTTGCATTTGTAACCCCGCGAATTAATGAATCGAAAGATCAAGTGATGGTAGAACAGACAATCAATTCACTAAATGAATTTGATAATAAAATTTATAATGTAATAGACATAGTCGGAAATAGAAGATATATAGACCTTACAATTAAGAGAGGAAATTTTTATATCACCTCTTCTGCAGACAGCATTTCTTTTGTATTTGATGATTTAACAAAGCCCTACTCAGAATTGGGGGTTGAAATAAATATTAGCAAAATTAAAATATTATCTTCTCAAAATCAAAAAGCAAATAGCATTTACTTGACTTTGCAAATGCCTCCATTAGTAAATTTAACCTATGCTGGAAAAGAAATCACAAAAAAATTTCAAGCAGCTTCCCTGCCCTATAGAATTTATATTGAAAATAAAGGCGGAGCAAATGGTATTTATAATATTGACCTATGGACCTCTCCTGAAAGATAATTTTAAATAAATAGGTACTGTGGTTTCTTTAAGATGGTGATAAATATTAATGTAAATCCGGCTATACCTGCATTGCCGAGGGCAGATGACAAAAGAAAAATAGATGTGAGATACATGTTAATTTCACCTTATGCTTCTGCGCATATTTATTGGAACAAAAAGCTGAATGAATTAGTTTATGACCTCGAAGAGCCTATACTTCAGGATTTTGAAGCTGCTGCATTGGAAGAAGTTGAAAAAGCAATGCTGGAATTGGTAAATATAAATGTTGCAGTAGAGAATACACTAGAAGCAACAACGAATTATATTGATAAAACTGCTAGATTACTAATTGAAGAGCTAAATCTAAAGATTTCTAATGAAACTTATACAAAAATGTTTTATTATTTGTTTCGCGATTTTATAGGCTTAAATGAGATTGACCCTCTCTTACGAGATTACTTTATTGAAGATATAGAATGCAATGGGGTTAATACTCCTGTATATATTATACACCGAGTGTATAGAAATCTAAAAACAAATCTTAAATATAAAGACCTAGAAAAACTTGCTAGTTTTGTTGAAAAATTAGCACAGAGAACAGGAAGATATGTTTCATATGCGCAACCCCTTCTTGATGGGACCTTACCTGATGGGAGCAGGGTTAATGCTACATATACAAAAGATGTTACTTCAAGAGGCCCAACATTTACTATAAGAAAGTTTACTAAGGTCCCATGGACACCTTCACAACTTATTGCTATGAACACTTTAAGTCCTGAAATGTTAGCTTATTTTTGGATATTATTACAGTATAAGGCTAATATTTTAATTTCTGGAGGAACAGCCTCGGGTAAAACTACTTTACTTAATGCCCTAGCCTTTTTTATTCCCCCTGAAGCAAGAGTTGTTAGCATAGAAGATACGCGAGAGATAAACCTGCCCCGAGAAAATTGGCTTCCGGCTGTTGCACGAACTGCTATAGGAATAGGGAAAGTTGGAGAAGTAGACCTATTTGATATACTAAAAAATTCTTTTCGACAAAATCCGGATTATTTAATAGTTGGAGAAGTTAGAGGCAGAGAGGCTTTTGTTTTATTTCAAGGCATGGCTTCTGGGCATTCTTCCCTTAGTACAATACACGCAGATTCAGTAGATACACTTATACGAAGATTGCAAACCCCGCCTATAAGCCTTGCGCCAACATTAGTTAATTCTCTTGACTGTGTTGCTATAATGACTCATGCTACTGTTGGACAACATGAAACTAGACGACTTAGAGAAATTGTTGAAATAATCAAAGTAAACAATGATGGCACTGCTTTAGTTAATACTCCCTTTGCTTGGAATCCTCAGAATGACTTATTCTATTTTAAAAAACAAAGCAAAGTTTTTGAGAAAATTGCGGTAAGATATGGAATTTCGACTGCAAAATTAGATAAAGAGTTTATGACTCGCTCCAAACTGCTTTATGAATTGTTTAGGAGAAAAATATTTGAATTTGACCAAGTTGAGGAAGTTATAAATGACTATTATAAAAATCCCGTCGAGGTGCTGAATAAATACAATATTATAGAGTAATATGAAAAATATTTAAACGCCCTAAGATTTCTAAAGGCATGGAAAAAGAGGGAATAACTCTTCTTGCACAGTTGTTAACTAGCATTAAGGATGCAATAGACAAATTAGAAGAGGCTTATAGGAAAAAAGACATGGAGAAGATAACTTCTGCAAAAAGAGAAATTCTAAATTTCCAGTTACAGATTGATAAGTTGTTATGATAGAAGAATTGAAAAAAAATATTGAAACAGAAATAGACATACTTCGTGAAATTTCTAATTATAGCCGAAGATTTGATTATGCAGACAAAAATGAAAAAAAGTTATTAATTGAAGCTATAATTTCTTTAAAGAATAGCATGAAGATTATTAACAATTCTATACCTTCTATACTCACAAATATTTCTATTGTAAAAAAGCTTCCTATAAAGAATGAAATCACAAATCTTGATAAAATTGACTACAAACGGGGTGCTTCAGAAATAAGAATAACTCTTAAATCAAATGACAAAGCAAAGTTCTTCAAAGAATTAAGCATTAGTGAGGGGCTAATACGCAGGTTAAAAGCGAGAAGCAAGATAAAGAAAGAAAAATTTGAAGAGTTTAAGGCTGCAAGAGGTTATTTAAAATTCTCAAATAAACTTTTTTTGATTAGGGCTATAAAATTAATTAAACGGGGTTATTTTAACTCTCTTTCATCGGAATTAAGGAAAGCAAATATAAACATATTATTTGAAACCTATGTTGCAATGATCTTTTCCTCAGCTTTCTTATCTTTTATTTTTTCTATAGCCCTTTCTTTTTTTCTGTTATTCTTTAATATTAGCAGTACATCTCCTTTTGTTACTTATTTTAATGGAGATTATCTTTCACGACTTGCTTATATTTTCTGGATACCATTAGCAACACCTATAATAGTTTTTGCATCACTTTACTTTTATCCTTCAACTGAAAAATCTTCAATAGCTAGAAAGATAGAGCAGGAGCTTCCATTTGCAGTAATACATATGAGTGCAATTTCTGGTTCAGGCATTGAACCTAGCAAGATATTCAAGATTATTGGCCTAAATAAAGAATATCCTTTTTTAAGAAAAGAAGTTAGAAAAGTATTAAATCAAATAAATTTGTATGGTTATGACTTAGTTACAGCCTTAACAAATACCTCAAAGAATACCCCCAGCTCAAAGCTGGCAGAACTGTTTTCAGGCATTTCTACAACAATTCATACTGGAGGAAGTTTACAAGAATTTTTTGAAAAAAGATCAGAAGGCTTGTTGGTAGGATACCGGCTTGAAAGAGAAAAATATACAAAACTTGCTGAGACTTTTATGGATATATATATTAGTGTAATAATTGCCACACCAATGATTCTCATGCTATTACTCGTGCTAATTTCTGTATCTATGTTGCATGTTGGTTTTTCACAAACACAGCTGACTATCTTGATAATTACTTTAATAGCTTTAATAAATATCATATTCTTAGGATTCTTACACCTAAAACAACCAGCATATTAACATGAAACTTAAAAAAATGCATTTGATAGGAATAATTTTTGGAATTATAATCTTTTTAATAGATATTATATTTTTCTCAAAAGAAAAAATATTTTTCTTTTTATTAGGGATAGTCACTGGAATAATAGCCTTGCCTTTTATTATTGGCTTAATAATAGAAAATAACCGCGAACAAGAAATTAGTGAGATGTTCTTAGAATTTTCAAGAAATCTGGCAGAAAGTGTTACAACAGGCACACCAATCAGCAAAAGCATTGTTAATATGCGTAAAAAAAATTATGGCTCATTAGATATTCATATAGAAAAATTAGCAAATCAAATAGACTTAGGCATTCCTGTTGAAGAAGCATTACAAACTTTTGCATATGACCTTGGTAGCCCAGTTATAAGCAGAGCAGTGGCTTTGATTGGAGAAGCAGAAAAAGCTGGTGGAGAGATTGACTATATATTAGAGTCTGTCGCCAAATCAATATCTGAAGTTGAAAAACTAAAGAAAGAAAGAAAGGCAGCGATATATAATTTGGTCGTGCAAGGCTACATAATATTCTTTATATTTATAGGCATAATGCTTGTAATGGAATTCAAAATATTGCCTTTAACTTCAAATATAGGGTCGATAGGGTCATTAAATATGGCTTCGTTAAGTTCATTGGATAAGTCTACTGCAAGCGGAAATTTTCTTAATTCTGAAGAATTAGCGCGGCCTTTTCTTTATCTGCTTCTTGCTCAGGGAGTCTTTGCAGGATTAACAATTGGCAAGTTAACTGAAGGGAGCATTAAAGCAGGCATAAAGCATTCTTTCATTCTTACAATCACTGCCTTTCTAGTCTCAACAGGTGCGAGAGCATTTTTAAATTAGTTAAAT
>CAYIRC010000005.1:10794-43506 GCA_964365855.1 Candidatus Woesearchaeota archaeon | reverse complement strand
GCATATTAAACATATTTTTAAAAGAAAATCTAAAATGCTCCCATCTGTTGATTAATTCACCGGCTTCAGTCATTAATTTAGGATACATTCTGTGCACCTTATGCTCTATCATGTATTTTACTAAAAAATTAGGAATCAATTTTCGCCCAATAAAATAGTAATAATTCATTAAAGGAACTTTTTCAGCTTCACTTTTATTCATTACCTGTGATTTTATATCTGGATTTATACTTGCTACTTGATCTATTGAAATCTTTCCTAGTTCAAGAGCAGTTTTAGTAATCTCAAAATTTGGATAATATGCTAGCTTGTTTCTGTGCACCTTAAATGGCTTTTTTAATTTCAGGAAAAAATTAAGCCCTTCTTCCATGTCTTTTTCAGTTTCAAATTCAGAAAAAATCACATCATATCCTCTAGTTATTCCAAGCCGGTGTAATATTCTGTCTGCTTTGATAATCTCCTCATTTGTATCCAATCTTCCAAAAATGCCTTTTCTTATTCTTTCAGAGCCGCTTTGAATTCCTAAGTCAAAAAAGTTTATTCCTGCCTTTTTTAGCAGGAGCATGCTTTCTTCGCTTACAAATCTGGCATTTCCATAAGCAAAAAATGGCAGATTTACTTCTTTTTTATATCTCTCAACAAATTCCCGGAGCCACTTTATATCTGTCATAAATACATCATCCCAAAAATTAATAACCTCTATTTTAGGGAACATTTTCTTGGCAAGAACAAGCTCCTTTATAGCAGAATCTGCACTTCGTCTTCTAAGATACTTATTCTTAAATGTTTTGTTGTAATAATGATTTATGCAATACTTGCACGAAAAAGGGCAGCCCCGCGAGAAAGTAATGTTGTACTCATATTTTGAATGAGGCAGAGGATTTTTTGTATAAACCCGGTCTCCTAAAATATAAAGTTTATTTCTGTCTGTAAAGTCTGGAAAAGGCAAGTTATCAAGATTCTCAACTAATGGGCGAAAATCATTTTTGATTAATTTTCCATTTTTTTTCCAAAGATTTTTTATTTTATCTATACTTTTCTTGTTCTTAAGTGCATTTAGCAATTCAATAACAGCCTCATCACCTTCTCCTCTGATTATTATGTCTGCATAATCTAGGCATCTTTCAGGGTCTATCAAAGGCTGTATTCCTCCCCATACAATTTTTCTGTCAGCAAGCATCTTAGAAATGACTACAGCGTTCCAGAAACTTATTGAATTTACACTCATTAGTACTGCTTCAGGATTTAGCTTATCAACAACTTTTTTCAATGTTTCAAGTTCTCTTCTTGTTGGGGGAGTTAATTCAGAAACCAGCCGCCTAAAATGAATTGTAGTTATATCAAAACCCGCTTTTTCAATTAAAGTATGAAGATATGCAACAGTGACATTAGTATCTCCATGAAGATTTATTAGCACTATTTTCATTTGAAATTTATTCCCCAATAATCTTTATAAACTTTTATGCAGCTTCTATAGTCAGACAGACTATGAAATTCATATTTCCCATCGCAGGCATAGGCAAGAGATTTATAGATAAATCTGACAGTAAACCAGAGTACAAAAAGCCCAAGCCTCTGATTGATGTAAGAGGATTGCCAATGATTAAGCGTGCAGTTGATGCATTCCCCGCAGACGGAGAAGACATTATATTTATAGTAAGAAAAGAGCATATTAATGAATTTGAAATAGACAAAGAATTAAAAAAGCTGTTTTCAGAAAAGATAAAAATTGTAATTCAAAACACCCCTCCGGAAGGAGCTGCAAAGAGTGCTCTGCTTGCAAAGAGCCTGATTGACAGGGAAGAAGAGCTGATTATTTCAGATTGTGACTTTATATTAGATACGAAGAAATTCTTTGAAGAAATAAATGAAAAGAAGCCTGATTTTGCTTTCCCTATATTTAAGACAAATAACCCTCGCTCAAGTTTTGCAAAATTAGACAGCAAAAATAATGTTATAGAAACAGCAGAAAAGCAGCTAATCTCAGATAAGGGAATTATAGGAACATATTATTTTAGGAATGGCAGTTATTTTGAAGATTATGCTGAAAAAATGATATCTTGCTCTGATAAAATAAACAATGAATTTTATATCTCTCCTATTTTTAACTATTTAATCAAAGACAAAAAGCAAGGCATAGCAATTGAGGGCTGCAAGCTTATTGAAATGGGAACTCCTGAGCTTCTTGAGAAATCTCTGCCGGAAATACGCGAAAAAGATGCTTTAGAAATAATGAAAAAAGCGGTTAAAGAAGCTGGTAAGCATGCAATGCAGCACTATGGAAAAGAAGACTATAAGATAAAGAACGTTGAAGGCCAGGGATACGAGGGTTTTGATAAAATTAAAAAAAGCTTTGTTACAAATGTAGATAAAGAAGCAGAAAAGATAATACTTCATAATCTTAGGGAATTTACAGATTTTGCAGTTTTAGCTGAAGAGGAAGATGCAGAAATCAAGGAATTAGCAAGCAAATTCAATCCAAATTCAGAATACGCTTTTCTTATAGACCCACTAGACGGAACTTCAAATTACCTTATGGGAAATAAAAAAATAAAAGATCTCCTTGCAGAAAAATATTTACTGGAGAATCATGAGGTTATGCCGGATAATAGTGATAAATTCGGAGTTTGCATTTCGCTTTTAAAAAAAGGCAGCATAATCTGCACTGTTGTTTACTATCCTTATTTTGGCCAGCTTCTTGTTTCAGAAAAAGGCAGCGGCACCTGGATTGATGAAAAGAATATTAGAATAAAAAAGAAAATCAAGCATGAATTTTCAGACGCAATCAGAATAAGCCAGTATTCAAAAATTAATAAATTTAAGTCATTATTTTCAGACAGAAAATCGTACCAGTCAGCTTCTTATAACTTAAAAGCTCTTTTAGAAGGAAAGATAATTGCATATTGCATAGAAAGCGTGGACTATCTTGATTTCTGCCCGACTCTTTTGGCTTACAAGGAAGCAGGGGGTTTTATCAGTGATGAAAAAGGCAGTGAATTGAGCATAAAAGACATAACAAATCAGGTTAAAGATAACCGAATAAATCAATTCATGATCCTATGCCCAACACGAGAATATCTAAAAAGTTTCATAAATAATCTTAAATCTCACGGTTTTGACACGCCCTGTAAGTTTAAATAATGAGTGCGACAATTAAATCGATGCAAAAAAAAATCAAAAGTTATAGTAATTTGAACAAAATGGTAGTTAAAGTTATTGAAGAATACTATAAAAAATACAGACAGCATAACACAACAAAAATTATGGAAATATTGAATTATTCAATAGTTAGAGTGCGAGAATATACTGTTCTTATAGATATGTCTTTATTTAAGGAGTTGAGAAGAAAAATAATCGAAAGAGGAATTTAAAATGAAAAACAAAAAAATTAAAATTACGCTCCTAAATTTTGAGCTTAGTCCATCTTTGTTTCTTCCAATAATGCAGGAAATATTGATAAAACAGGGTTATGAATGTGATTATATATATGTCCCAATACCCTTGAATGGTTTTAGTCACGAAGAATTTACTATCATAATCCGTGAGTTAAAAGATAAATGCAGATTTTCAGGGTTAATAGGCATATCTTGTATGACAAATACCTTTGTCTGGTTCACAACAATTGCGAAAGAGCTGAAAAGCTTAAACATCCCAATTGTTGTGGGCGGTATACACCCAACAGTAAAACCAGAAGAATCGCTGAATCATGCAGATTATGTCTGTATTGGCGAAGGAGAGGAGGCGCTTGTAGAGCTAGCCGATAGAATAGATAAGAAAAAACGAACAGACAATATTAAAAATATCTACCTAAAGAAAAATGGAGAGATAATCAAAAATTCATTAAGACCTATAATAAAAGATCTCAACAAACTTCCATTGCCCGGATTTAGATTAAACAAGATTTGGATGTATCATGATAAAAAAATAGTATCCTTAGAAGAAAGAAAGGATATTATAAAAACATTTTACAAAAATCATTATTATATAATGTCAAGCAGAGGATGCCCCTACAGATGCGGCTATTGTCTTAACGACTGTCTTATAAAAGTGCATAAAGATTTTGCAAAAATAAGAAGAAGGAGCAAAGAGCACATATTAGAAGAACTAAAAAATGTAAAAAGACTTTTGCCTTCAAATATTATTGGATTTGTTGATGATGATTTTTGTGCAAAATCTTACGAAGAACTAAAAGACTTTTGCGAATCATATAAAAAAAAGATAGGGATGCCTTTCTTTTGCGCATCTACGCCAACTTCAATCACAGAAGACAAGGTTAAGGCATTAATAAGTGCCGGGCTCATAAGACTTGAAATAGGCATACAATCAATAAATGAACAAGTTAATAAAGAGATATATACAAGATATACTTCTCGCGAACAAATTGTAAAAACTGTTAAGATGCTGAATAATTATAGGAACAGAATTGAGATATGCTATGATTTCATTCTAGACAACCCTTGGGAATCTGACGAGACGAGGCTTGAAACACTGAGATTTATTTTTAGTCTTAAAAAGCCAGTAACCTTCTTTTTGTTCTCACTCACACTTTATCCTGGAACCAGCTTATATGAAAGGGCAAAAAGGGAAAATTTAATAAAAAATGATTATAAAGAGATTTACAAAAAGAATCATGGATTATTACAGAACAGCGGTGTAAATACCTTGTTCTTATTATATACGAGGTATAATATGCCTAAATGGATAATACAATCATTAATAAAGATTAGAAAAATGCCTTTAATAAGTCCAATATTGGGAAAATCTAGCTATATGCTATGTAGAGGATACTACTATTACATTGGATTAAAACTTAGTATAGAAAATAGAGATACTGAGCAGATAAAATACTATCTGAAAGCCCCCATAAACAAATTATTTAACATAAAATGAAAATAGCATTGATAAATTTTGAGGAAGAAGCAGGATACCTGCCAATGGCAGCACCCTATCTTGCAGGATATCTCAGAGAAAAAGGGTATAAAGATATAAAAATAATCGATGGGATTGACACCATAGATCAGATAAAAGAGTATAATCCTGATATAATTGGCATGGGGGTTTATAGTTCGACCTACTATCGGGCAAATGAATTTGTAAAAAAAGTAAAATGCGTCACCAAATCCCCAATTATCGCCGGCGGACCACACATATATTGCATGCCTGAACAGATAAAAAATTCAAATTTTGATTTAGGGGTTGTAGGAGAGGGGGAAGTAACTTTATATGAGCTAGTTTCATTATTTGAAAAGAGACGGAAGTTTGAACTAGAAGACTTAAGAAAAATAGATGGGCTTGTTTTTGTAAATGAAAAAGGCAAACTTGAAAGAACAAAACCAAGAGCTCTAATCGAAAATATAGACGAAATTCCTATGCCTGCAATAGACCTATTAAAATTAAAGGAACACTACCTCATACCCGGTCCTGCCGGGGCAAGTTTCTTGGGTGTAAGAGGATTTTTAGTAACTTCTAGAGGATGCCCTTATAATTGTGTATTCTGCGCATCAAAATCCATATGGACAAAAGTAAGGTGGCACTCTGCTGAGAGAACTGTTGCTGAAATTAAAAAATGGGTTAATCAGTACGGTGCCACACATTTTTATGTCTATGATGATTTATTTGTTGCAAACAGATTAAGATTAAAGAAGATAATTTGGTTGTTAAAGAAAGAGAAACTTCTCGGAAAAGTGGATTTTGAAATACTTTGTAGGGCTAATCTTGTTGATGAAGAACTAGTTGGTCTCTTAAAGGAACTTAATGTAAGTACTGTTCCTTTGGGATTTGAGACGGGATCGGATAAAATATTAAATTCCCTAAAAGGGGACACAGTTACTGTTGCGCATGGAAAAAGAGCCATAAAACTATTATATAATGCTGGAATAAGGGTAACTGGGGCGTTCATGGTTGGAAATCCATATGAAACAGAAGAAGACTTACAAAAGACTTTTGAAATGGCAAGCGATCCAAGAATAAGTGTTTTGCACGTTAGTTATTCAATAGCTTTTCCTGGCACAAAATTCTGGGAATATGGAGTAAAGAACAAGATATATCCAAAAGATTTTTGGGAGAGCGGAAAATTCCTTACCCAAGATGTGGTAGATTTCAACTGTCTGTTATCAAAAGAGATTTCAAAAGAAAAATTTACAGAATATTGGAATAAATTTATGAAATTGAACGAAGAGAAGATTAAGAAATATAATCCCAAATTTGAACCAAAGCAGATAAAATTAATGATGCAGCCAAGATTTTTGAAGAAGTTATGGAAAAAAAGAAAATGGTTGAAATTACATATATGGTATTTGATGAATAATTTTAAAAGAAATTAAACATTGGTTCTTTTCTTACCTTCTAGTTTTACAGTAATAAATCTTGCTGGAGCCAACAAATATTCAAAAAATAGGTTTATATCTCTTCTAATTAAAGAGTTCTTGAAACCCTCTAAATAAAATTGTAAATGCAATAAGAAATAAGTCGATCTTTGCAACAAACTTTCTATTGGGCCAAACTTGCGTAAAAACAGAAGAAGATTTATTAGAGATTTTGGAAATCCGTACTTAATAAAAAGTAAATAAAGAGAATTTATTGAAGAGTTCTGAAGTGCAAGAAAACTTTTATCATAAACCTCATTTATTTCGTTTTTAATAAGACCTTCTTTCTTCGCACGTTTATAAAATTCTGTCCCGGGATAAAAGACGATTGAATAAAGCCAAATCTGATAAGGTTTTTTAAGTGTAAACAAAAATTTAAGTGTTTCTATTCTTGTCTCATCTTTTTCCCAAGGGTTGTCTAGAATGACATCAAAAACTACTGTAAATTTGTAGCGATATTTAGTTATTATTTCCAACATATTTATAATCTGCTTTTTTGTGATTGGCCTTCCATAAACATTTTTATTAACTTGTTCATTTATTGATTGTATACCTATCTGCAGTCTTCTCATGCCCGAATCAATAAGCACTTTTATTTTATCTTCGGTTATAGATGTTGGAGCGCCAGCGCAATAAAAAGGAAGATTTATCTCTTTCTTATATTTTTCAAAAAAAGTTTTAAGATCGTCAAGACTTCTCGAAACAAATTCATCATCAGAAAAACAAAGAGTAAAATAACCGAGGCGTTTTTTTGCAAGGCGCAATTCTTGTAGAATGTGTTCATGGCTCCTTTTTCTAATTATTCTAGATTTTGGACTTATGTTACACAATGCGTTATTTCCACAATAATTGCAATTGAATGGACATCCCTTTGAAGAAATTATATTATAAAAGAAAATAAAAAACATTCTTACGGCCTCTGGATTTTTTTCAAGGTTCAAAATTTTATTTTTGTGCCAGACATACAAGTATTTAAAATCAAAACAAGGAATTGGAAGTGAATTAAGGTCCATTATTGGTTCTCGAATTTTATTGCGAATAATCTTATTGTCTTTCTTAAGCCAAATATTCCTTATGTTATCTGTTCTTTCGCCCTTCTCTAAACGTTCAACAAGCTGCAACATAGGATATTCTCCTTCTAATAGGCAAATATAGTCTGCATATTCGAGACATTCCTCGGGTCTAAAAGTTGGATGCATACCACCCATTATTATTGGTATATTAAGATATCTCTTTAGTGATTTTATAAGTTTAGAACCTGAAATGAACGTATTTGCCATACAAGAAATACCTATAAGACCATCATCCTTGCATAATCTCTTAAGCTCATTTGCAACATTGTCTATATATTCTTGGTCGGTTCTCTGCATGGGAATGTGGATTAGCTTAGCTTCATGGCCACTATCCAAAAGTACTTGCTGGATTATTCTCAAACCTATAGATGGTGCAAGTTCTATACTTAATAAAGTAATCTCCATAATTTTAACATTGGTTAAGCGATTTTTAAAGTTATTCATCCTATAAGCAATAACTTTATATAAATAAATCCTTTAAATTTTTCATGTCAAATATTTTGTATAGTCTATATTCAAAAATACCAAACCTTCCAATAATTGGAACAATAAATAATAAAATTTGGTGTTATAATTGTAATATAAAAAATAAAGATATAAAAATGAGTTATACCAATGGGTATTTTAATATTGCTCTAAAAGATTTTAATTTCAAATGTTATGACAACTTTTTTTATGAATGGCATTGTGTAAAAGGCTATTTAAGAAGCTATAGTCCTAAGTCTGGAGATACTGTTTTGGATATCGGAGCAGGATTTGGCGATTTCTCTTTATATGCCTCAAAGCTGGTAGGCAATACTGGTTTAATTATAGCTTTTGAGCCAGACCCAAAAAATTTTGAGAGGCTTAGAAAAAATATAGAACTAAACAATTTAACAAATGTAAGAGCAGTCAAAAAATTAGTGCTTGACTCTGACAGGGAAAAAATTCCTTTCAATTGCCTTGGCAAGGATTGTTCTTCAATCAAATTAAGTTTAGATAACAATGATAAAGTTGAATTTATACCCGCAGTCAGCTTAGATAAGGAAATTGAAAGAATGAATATTAAAAAAATAAATTTTATAAAAATGGATGTAGAATCTGCAGAAGTAGACATTTTAAAAGGCTGTGCAAAATTAATGAAGAATAATCCTATCAACTTTGCAATTGCATCTTATCACCCCTGGAACAATAAGGAGTCTTATCACGAATTGGAGAAAATTTTCAAAGCAAGAGGCTACGAATATAAGACAGAATATCCTGTACATTTAACCACTTATGCTTGGCCTAAATAGTTTTAACGTTTTAAAAGGCTGTTAACAAGTTTAAAGTCTTCTCTGCTTATTCCCTTAATTAAGAATAGAACTGCAAAGTAAACTATTATTCCTATTAGAACGCCAATAATCCCTGAAATAAGGTTCATATCTTTTACTATTAATTTAAAGCCTATTAATACAAAAGTCATAACAAGGCTTGCAGTTAATGGCTTTAGTATGTTTGGCCTTTCCAATTTTAAGCCAAGACTTTTTTTCGAAACTCTAGCAAGCCCAAAAAGATAAAAATATCTGCTTAAGAAAGTAGCTATTGCCGCGCCAGTTATAGCCCATAAATTTGAAATTCTAAGCAATGAGAGAATAAGAATAAAATTAAGCACTATATTAATTAAAGTAGCATAAATAAGTATTTTTGCAAATAATGCTGGCTTTCCTTTAGAAGTCAAAATTGAAGAATAAACTGCTGTCATAGTAGTTTCTATAATGACAAATGAAAGGAAGTATAATGGGAGGGTTGCAGGAAGGTACTCATAGCCATAAATGGCTCTTATAAAATAATTTCCAAGAAAAGCCAATCCAAAAGAGGCAGGTATAGAGAACACGACTGTATATTTTATAACCTTATTAAATGAAGAATCTAACCTTTCTTTAGTCACTTTTGAAAATGCAGGAAGTAGTACATATGCAAAGGATAAAAGTCCGGCAATGCTAATTGCCAATGATGAAGCTGCTCTGTAAAATCCGGCATAACTTGCATCAGGGATAAAAATCCCAATCATTATAATGTCTACATAAGAAAAGAAGATAACTGACAAGTTAGCAATAGCTAAGTATCCTGTAAATTTCAATAATCCTTTTTTGTCTATTTTTATTTTTGATTTTTCAAATATCTCTGGAGCCTTATTTTTGAGCCAGATAATAGAGAAAATCAGGGCTATTACGGAAGCTAGAATTAAGCTAAGCATAACCCCGCTAACATAAAATGTTTTTGCTATAAGCAGGAAAATAACTATAACAAAGCCTATCCTTGCAAGTTGGTATACAATTTCTTTATAGCAAACATATTTTACTTTGTCAACAGCAAATAAAAGAGCAGAATAAAAACTGTCTAAACCAATAACAAATAGATAAAATGACGAAATAAGAAGGGGTAAGAATATCTGAGGTTTATGAAAAACAAAGTTAGCGATTGGATAAGAGAGCCCTATTAATAGCACTGATGAAGAAGATATTAGGAGGAATTTTAATTTTCTTAAATAGTAAAGATAAGCTGCAGCTTTTCTTGGGTTATTTTTAGCTAAATTATTGGAAATATAAGTTATCAATGAACTGTTAATTCCGAACTCTCCAACAGTTAATAAGATTAAAGCGATCGAAATTGTAAGATTATACAATCCAAAAGCTTCAGGCAAAAGAATTCTTGCTATAACTATTGTAAATACCAGCGTGCCAATTCTGTTTAAAATTGTAGCTGCAAGATTATAAGCCGTATTTTTTACTACTGTATCTGTAATACTTTCTTTTTTCATGCCTCTAGAAAATAAAATACTATATTTAAATCAATCTCTAAAACAGCTGTTAGTCCACAATTTTGTAATTGTCAAAAACTTTCATAATGTTTTTCCACTCTTTCTTATCACTTCCCTTTTCAATATATTCTGCTGTTTTTTTTGCCATATCCCAGCAATGGTCCATATTATTATAATTAAACAGCCCATGTCTGCCTATAGTTAACAGATTATCAAATTTTTCTAGGCCTGAAATAGTTTTGTTTAGTTCCTCTTTGAATCCCTTATAATATAAGGGATAAGCTTTGATAAGAGTTTTAACAAAGATTTCTTCAATTTCAGATTCTCTAAAAATCCCCAGCTTGATTAACTGCCTTTTTATTTTATCAAGATTTTCTTTGCTTGCTTGTTTTGTAGTTTCAGCTATTAAAACGCTTTTGCTTTCAGGCGCAGTATCCGGCGAAAATGATTTCTGTTCGCTTATTCTATGAAATAAGAATTCCTTTTCAGGAAAGAAAATCCAATTATCCTTTAATATTTTTTTCTTATTAATTAGAAAGTATATCATATTTACATCTCTGTAACAAAGGCTTTTAACAGAATCATTTTCTTGATTTAATAAGCAGGCTAAATCAGAGAGAGGTATTGTAGAAATAACAAAATCGGGTTTTATAGTCTCATTTTTTATTCTTATCTCCTTTATTCCATGCTCATCAGACAGCATTTCCTTAATGTCTGCATTTGTTAAGATTTTACCATCATCTTTTTCTATCTTCTCTCTAAGAGCATCAATTAATTGTTTCATCCCGTTGTTAGGATAATAAAAATAATCTGCTGATATTTTTTTGCTGTCTTTAAATAAAATGGACTTGACTAAGTCAAAAAAACTTGACATTGAGACCCGCCTTTTTGCCAGTTCAACATCCAGTTTTTCAGGCGCATCCCAGATTTTTTCAGCATAATTTTTAAAAACAAGATTATAAAGCGTAGAACCAAACCGATTCTCCAAATAACTTCCAGATTTCTTTCCAAGCTTGTTTTTAATAATGTCCATCACTCCTGAAAAAGCAGTAAAAGGCATTTTTAGGGCTATTTCTTTAATGCTTAGTGGAAAATTAAAATAATTTCCTTTAAGATAAATTTTATTTTTCTTTTTTATTCTTCGCAAAGGTATAACTTTTTTAATTTCATCTAGAATACCTGGCAGCTGGGTATATATCTTATGCGGGCCATAATCTAGAGTAAATCCCTTATGTTCAAAAGAATATGACATGCCTCCGATATCATTTGATTTTTCTAAAACAATCACTTTATAATTTTTTGACAGATAATAAGCAGTAGCAAGTCCTGTAATTCCTGCACCCAAAATTGCAATAGTTTTCTTTTTCATCATTTGACAAAAGTATTAACCGCCATTTTAATATCGTCGATTAATTCGCCTTTTTTTACACTTCTTAATAATCTATAAATTATATAGCTTGGTCTGAAATAAAATTTTTTATGGAATTTATTATAATATCTCTCTAAAACTTCCCATGACAAAGTGGGATGGTCATAAACTTTTGAAGCAGTATGAAAATTATATTTTGTCCAGTCTTTTGTTCTTAGCAGCCCTTTTCTCTCAAACTCTTCAAATACAGGAGTTGATGGCAAAGGCACAAGAATCGTAGCCTTAGCATAATCCAGGCCTAAAGAGCATGCAAAGTCTATAGTCTGGTCCATGGTTTTAATTGTATCTTCTGGGAGGCCAAGCATAAAAAATCCAGAGGTTTCCATTCCCGCCTCTTTCGCCCATTTAACAGCATTTCTTGCCTGCAAAATAGTGGTGCCTTTATTTATTGATTTTAATATATCATCATTGCCGGATTCAAACCCAAATGCCACCTTATAGCATCCTGCTCTGACACATTTATGAAAAAATTCTTTATCTACGCAATTTACCCTTACACCGCATTCAAGCTGCCATGAAAATCTAAGTTTTCTTCTAATTATCTCATCACATATTTCCTTGGCTCTTTTAAGATCCGTTGCAAACATGTCATCCCAGACATGAATTTCTTTAAAGCCCATTTTTATAAGGAGCTCAAATTCATCAACAACTCTTTTTACAGATTTTGCCCTAAATCTTCTTCCAAAAACAGACTTATTGCAATAAGTGCATCCATAAACGCATCCTCGTGAAGTGCCAATAGTCCCCACAGGAGATTCACGTGCAATAGCCTTAGGATTTATATACATTTTTGGATTTAATAGATTCCAAGCAGGCATTGGGAGGCTGTCAAGGTTTTCAATAAGTGGCTGGGGAGAATTTTTTACTATTTTATCTTTTATTTTGTAAGCCAGACCCTTTATACTATTTAGTGGCTTGCCTTGTACTATCTCTTGCAAAGTAACATCGCCCTCGCCAAAGACTACAATATCAATTGAAGGAACTTTAATTACCTCGTCAGGGAATATTGTGGGATGTACTCCTCCAGCAATAATTTTAACATAAGGGTATTTTTCCTTAATAAATCTAGAAACTTTTTTAGCTTCTTCGAAAAGCAGAGTTGTAAACGTAATTCCTACAAAGTCAGGTTTATACTCGCCAATTGTCTTTTCTATTTCATGAAATGGCTTTTCAGACATTTGTAGGTCAAGTATTCTGCAATCTCCACCAGCATATAAGACTGAACCTGCCAATTCAGCCATTGAAACAAATGGCCTTGGAGCAATTATGCCTTTTAATGCAGACTTTCCATAAACACGGATAGTAGAAGGCATGTTCATTAAAAGAACTTTTACTTTAGTCATATTTTAGCCTAAAATATAAGGGTTTTTAAAGATTTATTTTAAAAATAGGCAAGAAAACTAATGTCTTTTGCTAGATTATAGCATTCTATCCAAAACGATAAATTTTTGTAAGAATCTTATAAATCTTTCTTTCAAAAGTTTCTTTGAGATATAAAGCATGTTTCGGACATACTTCAATACAACAAAAACATCTTATACATTTTTTAGTATTTATTATTGGATAAGGGCTGAGAGCAATTGCTCTTTTAGGACAACTTTGAAAACATTTTCCACATTTAATACATTCTTTTTTATTAACAATTATTGGCCGTTTTCTCGCTATCTTTATTAAAATGCTATTTAAAAAATTTTTATTTTCTAATATTGGCTTTTTAAATTTTAAATTGGGAATTTCTGTTAAGTCACCAACAAGTTCTATTTTGAAATTAGGATATAACTTTCTTTTTACTGCTTCGTCTATAAAAAATATATTTTCAGGATTATAGCCAATTAATTTTGATGCAGCAATATCTAATGCAATGGCATTTTTTGAGGCTAATATCAAACCTACTTTTTTTGGAATACCTGAACTTGGACCTTCTCCTTCCATAGCAATTACTGCATCCATTATATTAAGTCCGGGCTTTATATTCTGATAGATGTCCAATAACAAAGAAGAAAATTCTTTACTGCTTACTGCTTTTTTATGATATTCTTGCTTCATTCCACCAGGAATGCAACCATAAAGATTTTTTATTGCTCCTGTAAATTTTGTTAAAAGGTGAGTTTTTAGTTTTGGTACATTAATTATTAAATCCATTTCTTTTAAATTTTTAGATAAATAAAATGTTTTCAAAATTTTCGCTCCTTTATCCTCTATTTTAATTAATTCGCTTGATTCAAAAACTAAAAGATTATTAAATTCTGAATATCCTGCTTTCTCAAAAGATTGTTTTGTATTAGAGCTTGAAGATTCTCCAATTGTTTTCTCTCCTTTAAATTCTTTAATTATTGCTCTAATTAAAGAAGGATGTGTGGTTATTGCCTCTTGATTTTTATCAAAACCTCCAAGAATATTTGGTTTTATAAGTATCTTTTTATATTTTTTAGTATTGAAATTGAGAAGATGCAATGCTCTTTTTATAGCTCTGTCTACTTCTTCTTGTTTATAAGTATCACATTTGATTATTGCAACTTTTTCCATTTAGTAGAGAGTTTATTATGTCAAGGAACTTTTAATCAAGTTCCTTGATCATCCAAAAAACTCACAAACTCATCAGAGTTTTTTTGATTTATTTAAATTTGAATATTTTTTAGATTTAATAAAAGTGTAAAACCTATCAAAAAAAACTGATGGAGAATTGAGCAAATTACTTGTTTCTCTAAATACTCCATAAATGCACCCCTCACAATTGTATTTGAGAGATTTTAAATATTTTTTAAAATTATTACTTTTATATATTTCTAAAAAATTATTGTCTAAAATATTATATTCTGTTTTTATATCATCACAAATTGAAAATTGTCCTTGTGGAAAAATTGAAAAATATAACTCTCCAGCATCACATTTCCATTTTTTATTTTTATTTTTTATAAAATTCAAAGATTGCTCTAAATATCGAGATGATAATGAGATGTTATGTCCAATTTTTTTTAATTTTAATATTTCCGCATATATTTTTTCTACTTTTTCTTTATCTTTTTCTGTAAAGGCAAAATCATTTGCTTTTGCTTTAAAAAGATAGTTGCTATTATCTTCTGACAAACTTACTGGGCAAAAAGTAGGCCAAGCGCCTAATTTATCTAAAAACTTTATGAGCTCAATTAATTCGTTCAAATTTTTATGACTTACCACTATATTTGCTACAACCATGCTCTTAGGCATTTTTTTAATTGCCATTTTTATTTTTTCAATAGCCTTGTCAGAAACATTCATAGATTTAATTCCGCATATCTTGTCCTGCTTTTTATTATCGAGTGTGTCTATTGATATAGTTATATCATCCAAACCTGCTTTTATTAGATTGTCTAATTTTTTTTCTGTTAATAAAATTCCATTGGTCTGCAATCTTGTTGAGAAACCAAGATTTGAAAAGATATTGACAATATTGCAAATATCATTTCGCAATAATGGCTCTCCACCTGTTATTACTATATGTGTAGCACCAAGCTCTTTTATTTTTTTTGCAGATATCTTGATTTGTTCCAAGCTCATTTCGCGATAATCTGTGTGTTTCCAAACATTACACATTTTACATCTAAGATTGCATTTTCGCGTAACATAAAACTTTATCATGAATGGCTTTCTAAAAAATTTAGAAAGAATTATTCCCTTTGCGATGTTTAATTTCTTCATATGTACTTCAATTGGAGACTACTTTTTAATATTTTAGTTAACAAAGCGATATTTAATTAATGTCCATATTGCTTCAAGGCCATCTTTCCATTTTATTTTTTTGCCTTCATCTTCGTTTCTAGGATGATAAGATATAGGCACTTCAAGAATTTCATTTCCGCTCTTTCTCACCTTTGCTGTAACTTCTGGGCAGAATTCAAATCTTTCACATTTTAAATTTAAGTTTTTTATTACCTCACTGGCAAATACTTTATAGCATGTAGGCTCATCAGTAATATGGGCATTGTATAATAGATTAGATGCCCATGTTAATACTCTATTAGCCAAAAAAAACTTATTGGTAAATATAGAAGGAGTTTTGCATCCCTTTGGAAACCTTGTTCCATAAACAACTTTGGTCTTTCCTTCAACTATTGGTTTTATAAGTTTAGGATAATCTTCTGGGTCATACTCCCTATCTGCATCTTGTATAATTACAATATCACCTGTAGCATAATTCAATCCAGTTCTTATAGCATAACCTTTTCCATAATTTTTATCCTGTAAAATAATTTTTATTTTATTGTTTTTTAATTCTTTAAGTATTTCTCTTGTTTTGTCACTGGAATAATCATCCACAATAATTATTTCTTTAGGAACATTTACAGCCATTACTCTTTGAACAATCTCTTTAACAGTCTTCTCTTCATTATATACAGGAATAATTACAGAAAGTTTAATTTTTTTCATCTTTTGCTTTAACAACTTTTATTATTAAGATTACTGGAGTTAAAATTGCCAGGACTATTGACAAAATAATAACTATCCATGCAAATTTATATAATAATGTATTAACCGGCCCAATAACATTATAATTATCAAATATTTTGCTTTGAGGTTTATAATTCAGAGGATAATAAAACCAATCATGGGTAGAATCTATAATATTAATCAGCTGTGGGCTTATATTTAATTTTGCGCGGTAAATTCTAAAATAAGGATTGCCTGTTTCCTCGTCATAGCCTCCCCCTCCAAGTATAACTTTTTCAGGCGCAGTAGCAGAAGAGAAGGAGGAAGTAATCTGCTCCATGCTCGCATTTAGTTCTGGCTGGTCTTTTATTGTCCCCCAGCCGCAATCATCTCTGGCGCATTCTATAAAATAAAGAGTCACGGGAACTTCAGAATCAGTCATATTTTTATTTACATCCAGCAGCTGGCCAAAATAAGGAGCCTCAAGATAATGAAAATCATTAAACATCCAGACTGTTCTTCCCCTGTATATCCTTGCGTCAGTCACAACAATAGAATTTTTGTCCATTGAGGTAATTGCATAATCCCTCATTTGAGACACAGCACTGCGGGAAGTTAAATGAGGAATTAGATAATAAATTTGAAATATTAAGATTATTGCAATCAGGAACATTAAAATCTTTTTTTTGTCATATTTCTCTAGCTTTTTAGAAATTGTTCCAGAAATATTGTCAATAAAAAATCCTCCAAATATGGCTAAAATAGGTATCATAGTAGTATAGTGTGTTGGCAGCCAATTTGACAACAATAGTAATACAAAGCCTGATAGTTCAAATATTACAAGGAAAATAAAATATTTTTTCTTTTCTTTCAGAAGCATAAAAGATAAAATTATGCCTAAGATGCCAAATATAAATATTAAAGGGTCTAGTTTAAAGATTGTCAAAGACATAGAGCCGGCCCCATTAAACAGTTTATTAAACAACAGCCCAGAATCATATCCGGCCTGGTCTTGATAAGCAGCTCTCGCATTGGAAATATTGAAATATTGCGCAAAATAGGTATCAACCATTCCTTTTTCACTATACCAAATATAGTTATGGATTAAGATAGGGGAGAAAAATAAGAGGACTATTAATCCAAAATAAATTGCTTTTTTGGAATTATTTTTTATTTTATCTTTTTTATTAAATATAAACAGTCCTATCAAAAATGCAGGGATAAAGAAAAGTGAAAGTGTCTTGATTAATGAAGCCAGCCCAATGCAAACTGCAGCCATGTAAGGAAATTTATTATTTTCAGTATCAATTATAAATAAATAAACTGCCATAAGGATAAAGAATATTGCGCTTAAATCCATCTCCATTAAAGTGTATCTTATTAGGAAATATGAAACTGAAAGCAAAAACGCTGAAATCAAGGCAATTTTTTTATTAAAAATTTTAGAAGCTATTAGATAAACAACTAAAATAGAAAGTGCTCCAAAAAAGAAAGATAAAAATCTAGTTGAAAACATAGTTACACCAAGAACCTTAAACACAATGTCTGTAAGATAGAACCATAAAGGCGATTGCAATATAGTGCTTATTAACCCGGAATGCAAAAATCCAATTGCATGTGGCCCATGAACCATTTCATCACCCAATGCAGAAATATTTCTAGCAACAACAAATCTCAAAAAAACTCCAAGAAGCAGGATTAAAATCAGCCACTTTCTTTCATCATTTGAAAAGCAAAAATCAACGGCTTTATTTAAGATATCTCCTTGTTTGCTTTTGTTATCTCCTTTATTTTCCATTAACACTTTATTGGATTAAGGCTTTATTAACTTTTTCAAATATAATCTAAACCTAAAAATTATTAAACTCTTCTCCCTGAAAGTTTTTCATGATAGTTAAAGTTCTTGGAGGAATAGACTTAGTTTCAGCCTTTGCTTTACTAATGTTAATTTTTGGGATTCATGTATTCACAGGGTTTCTTCTTTTTTGCGCAGGTTTATTATTATTAAAAGGAATGTTTATCTTTACAGGTGATGTCCTAAGCTGGATTGATGTATTTGCCTCAATAATTATTCTTATCTCAATATTCTTTGCACTTCCAGTAATTCTTTGGTGGATACCTGCTTTTTTATTAATGGCAAAAGGATTTGTAAGTTTCTTATAAATTAGCTAAAATCTCGCTAAGGTCACCTGATTTTCTAGCTGCAAGCAAATTAGCTCTCAGCAAGCTGTTAAATGTCCCTGCATCTGTCCAATATCCCTTGATAATTTCAAACTCCATACAGCCTGCTCTAATATAAGCATTATTAACATCTGTTATTTCAAGCTCTTTTCTTCCAGAAGGCTCTAAGGTTCTTATAATCGCAAATACTCTTGGGTCATATAAATATAGCCCAGTCACAGCATAAGATGACTTTGGATTTCCAGGTTTTTCTTCTATACCCACGAGTTTTCCTTCTTTAATTTCAGCCACTCCAAATCTTTCAGGGTCAGGCACTTCTTTAAGGAATATCTTTGCTCCATTATAGAAATCATTTAAAGTAAAACTGTCCTGAAAAATATTATCACCCAATATTACAGCAATATCACCTTCATTTGCAAAATCTTTTGCCAAACCCAATGCTTGTGCTATGCCTCCTGCACCTTTTTGAGTTCTATAATGGAATTCAACTCCGGGAAATGCAGAATCGCTTGTTAATTGGCTTGAAATCTGCCCAAGATGCTCGCCACCTGTCACAATTAATATATCCCTTAGTCCTGCCTGAACAAGAGTTTGAATAGGATGATAAATCATTGGCCTGTCATAAACAGGAAGCATATGTTTATTTGTATGGTCTGTCAAAGGCTTTAATCTCGAGCCTGTTCCGCCTGCAAGAACAATTCCTTTCATTCTTTCTCTAAAACAATTAGGGTTATAACTTTAATTATACTAAGAAATATAATTTTAAGATTTGTCTTTTAGCCAGTTAAAAAAGAAATATTCTCTTCGATACAGTCTGTCACTTTTTAATAAGTCAAATAAATCTATTAGGGAATGAAAAACCATTCCAATAAAAACATAAAACAAAGGTAGCCATAAAATTCCCAACAGCCCAATTAATACATGAAATTCCACAGTATGAAACAGATGAAAATTGCCTCTTCGCCTTATACCCTTGCTTCGTTCTTCTTTTTCTTTAATTTCTATTATTTTGTAGTATTTTCCAGCCTTAAACAAATTAAAGCTTCCTGTATCTCCGACAGCGCACATGTAATGGTCAAAGTCAATTAAAAAAGAAGACAAAAATATTAAAGCTAAATAAATCCAATGCAGGCCAGGAGCAAAGATCCAGATTATAAAGGTAAATATAAATCCGATTAAAATATGCCATTTCGGTAACATTTTACAAATCAAGCCTCTTGATTATGTCTGCAAACGCAGGTCTTGTAATCAATATACCTACTGTAATTCCTATTATTGTAGTTATGGCAAAGCCTTTTAATAATCCTGCCCCTGCCCAATAAAGAGGTATCAGAGCAGCAACAATTGTAAAGAATGCTCCAAATATAATAAACAATGCTCTCTTTATTCTTTCCTTAACACTCATTGTTTTGTTGGAAACAGACTCATCAATAATAATAATCTGGTCATTGACACCTGTTCCAATTCCAGCAATTATTCCTGCAATGCTCGGAGCATCAAGATTCCATTTTATAAAAGCAGCAATAGCAAGTGTAATCACTGCCTCTGAAAGCATAGTAAGAATCACAGGCAAAGTTATTTTGAAGTTTCGATATTTAACAAATAATATAACAGAAATAATTGCAAAAACTAACAAGCCCAGTATCATGATATTTCTCGTAAATTCTTTTCCAAGAACCGGAGAAATAGTGTCAAGTTTTACAATTTCTAATTTGTATGGAAGGCTCCCGGTTATAAGTATTGTTTGCAGTTTATTCATGGAATATTTTGCATCATTAAATGCTTCTTCTTGTGTTATTCCTGTTCCAGTACCCTGTATTGATATTTCAGTTGTGACTTTTCCTTTTAATTCTGCTCCAATATATAATGAATCTGCTTCTTTGTCATCAATATAAAGATAAAGTTTTTCGCTAAGATATTTCCCTGTGCTATCTAAGCTTATATTGCCAGTTACATCTGCATGCTTTTTGGCCGCAGTTTCTGTAAGATATACAGCAAACCTAAAGTTGCAGGCATAGCCGCCCTGTGTCTGGAAGCATGAATTAATTCCTGCGCATTTAGCGTCATTTCTGCAGACATCTGCTATATCCCTTTCTCCGCCTTCAAAGACAGTTGTATTTGCAACTTTGCTTTCAAATTTGCCTTGCTGTGAGATAAGATTCTTAAGGTCAGAAGGTGTTGCCCCGGCAACTTCTACAAGCATAAATTTATTCCCGCTCAAGTCTGTGACAGGCCTTACATTTATATCGCTTATGCCGTAGACATTGAACCTTTCATTTGTAACTGCAATAAGATTGTCTAATTCATCCTGAGAAATTACAACATCAACCGGCTTAACAAGAGCTCTTGCGCCTCCACTAAGGTCCAGGCCTGTTTTTATATTTGTTTTTGAAATATCCCCAACAGTAATAATTGGTGCTTTATCTGTCAAAAATATTATCTCCTGTCCGGATTTAGTCAAAACCGTCAATTTAATGTCATTGGATTGCGCATTGAAAATCCCTAAAATTACCCTTGAATAATCTGCAATGTTTGAAACCTTTTCTCCATTTATTTTTTCAATAATCATACCTTGCTTAAGCCCTGCATCAAATTCAGAGGAATTTCTGTCAACACTTTTTATTACAACGCCATTTTCTGCAAGATGCCACGGGGCTATTGCCAGTAGTGAAAGGAAAAGTGCAATTATCAAAATCCATATTCTTATTGACATTTTATTTTATCCCCTTTTTATCGCAGTATATTTTAATTATTCCTGTATTTGTAAGCCAGGTAGTTAATATGTCTGCACTTAGGCCAATTGCAAGTATGAGGAATATCTGTCTAAAAGATTCAGGAAGCCCGGAAACAATAAAAAATGCAGGAAGCAATGCGCCCAGAGAAGTAAAAGTCATTAGCATTCCAGTTTTGAATGATTTGTAAATTCTTTGGTTTAAGCTGCCTTCGCCCTTTTTCATTGCTCTTGTTGTAAGCAAAATGTCTGTATCTACTGAAAATCCTATCAGTGTAATAAATGCAGCAATTCCTGCAGCAGATAATCTGACTTCCATTATATCTATTACTGCAAGGGTAATTATAATGTCTGCAAATGCTGCAAAGATAACTGCAATACTGGGCACACTATTGATTAAATACATAGCAAATAAAATTGCTGCAATTGGGAATATTAAAACATAATTTGTAAATAAAGTCGTTATTATTAAAGCCCCCACAGCAATTCCTATATACACAATGTCATTTTTAGATTTCTGGCTTTTGGAATATACATAAATAAGGGCTGCAACTGAAAATAAAATAATTAAAGCACTTAGAAATACCTGGTTTTGAAATGTCAGTTTTACAGCAATTAATGATAAAACCAAAGTAACTATTTTTATCAACTTTGACTCTCCGAAGATAATAAAGATAACAATTGCCATAAGAATAAAAGATACAAAAACAGTTTTCATCAATTCATTGTAAAAACTCTGGCTAAGTGCAGGACCTGTAAATTCAACACTTGAGTTATCTTCAGTAAGATTATATCCCAATACTTCTTCAACCACAGATTGAAATTCCTGGGGCTGTTTCATGCTTTCTACAACTACTGCAATTTGTTTGCCTGTTGAAATATCAGTCAATTTTCTTAAATTTATATTCGGCAGCTTCTGCTTTATCAGGCTTTCAAAATTTTCAGGGACATTGTCACCGGCTAAAGTAATTGTTGTTCCTCCTGAGAGAGTTGTGTCTTTATACATAAAGTCGCCATTTTTTGAGTAAAACATGCCAATATATGCTAAAGAAGCAAGCATCAGAACTATAGGCATAAGAAGCAGAACTTTATGCCATTTATCAAACCACGATTTTCCTGTATGCTCCATTGTGTTATAGACGTAATATAAAATATATTCCTTTTAAATTTAATCAAAATGCGCTGGCTGGGAATTGAACCCAGATATACTGCGTGGAAGGCAGTAGTCATAACCATTAGACCACCAGCGCTTGATTATACCTAAATCTGTTAAGTTTTAAAGATTACTGTCTCATAAAATGCTCTGATAGGATTTGAAAAATGCCCTCGACAGGATTTGAACCTGCGACCTTGACCTTAGGATGGTCCTGCTCTGAATCCGGGCTGAGCTACGAGGGCATATGCGGAGAGAAGGGTTCGAACCTTCGCAGGCACTAAGCCAATGCGTCTTGAGCGCATCCCGTTTGACCACTCCGGCATCCCCGCTTAAGAATTAGACATTTGCAAGCATTTTAAAGGTTATCTTTCACTTAATTAGCTCAATTTTTCTCTACCTTTTTAAAGATTAATATATAAGCCATTAATAAAAATAAGCCTAAAGTAAAGCCCCCTAAAACATCACTTAACCAGTGTACATTCAGATAAATTCTGCTAAAGCCAACTAAAATAGTAAATGCAATAGATGCAATAATTATATACAATCGTGTAGATTCTTTTTTAACATAGCTTATAGTAAAAAGAATCAGCAGTCCAAAGAATACTACTGCAGTTGTTGAATGCCCGCTTGGAAAAGACAAGCCTTCACCAACAATTAATCGGTTTATTGGTCGTGCCTTATGAACTAACTCTTTGATAACCTCAAAGATTATCGCTTGTGAAGCTAAAGCGCCGGCAAAAAATATTGCCCATTTTTTGGAAAATTTAACCCAAAGCACCACTGTTAAAACTATCACAATTAGAATCATACTAACTGTATTAAACGGAAAGCTAATAGCTTTTGCAATCAAAATAAAAAAATTGCTCTGTACCGCTGTTATCCATGAATTTACAGTTAGGTCAATTATCTTCCACAATCCCAATTCAACGCCTGCAGTTATTAATATTAATAAAGCCAATGCAATTGCAGCAATCACCAGAAAAATTCTTTTCTTCATTGCGAGTAATAGCCAAATCAACAATAAAAAGCTTTTTATACCCATTATCACCCATATCTTTGAAGACGGCCATAGTAATGTGGAAACACCTGTTCCCATTCCGAACACAGAAGTTAAGCACACTACGTCCGTTGCTTTAGTCTCCAACAAGAGGCGAAACATGGATGCTGTCTTCGTTTTTTTATGAAAGCATCTATTTCAAAAACAGAAGCACAAAAGCAAATCAATGAATTTTTTCAGCGTTCTGATTTTAGTCCTGAAGAATTAACAAAAATAAAGCATTTGGCTATGAAATTTAATCTCAAATTAAAAGATTACAAAAAACAATTCTGCAAAAATTGCCTGTGCCCACTCATGGGCAAGATAAGAATCTCAAAAAAGTATAAGACTATCGAATGCAGGCATTGTAATTATAAAAACAAAATAAAACTCTCTTGATTATTTATAGAATATTTCTAAAGCGGTCTTTAAGCTTTCTTGAATTTAGTTATTTCAGGAAGCATATCAGCATGCCCAAGTAATGTTGCTCTGCAGCAATATCTTTCAAGACCAAGTTCATTCAAGACCTTTCCAGGCTCTTCGCCAGCATCTATTTTTTTCTTATATTCTTCCCACATCTGCCCTATCGGCTTCCCGCAGCCCATGCAACGAATTGGTATTATCATAATAATATTCCTTTTCCATGCTTTTTAAAGATTACGAATTCAAGTCTTAGAAGAAAAAACCGAAACCTTCTTAAGCACTTTAACTAGTAGGTTTATTATGGGTAATATAATTGAATTGAAAAATGCATCGCGATACTATAAAATGGGTGATAATATAGTCAAAGCTCTAGACAATTTTAATATAAAAATTGAGCAGGGAGATTTCGTTGCAATAATGGGGCCATCTGGAAGTGGAAAATCAACTTCTATGAATCTTGTAGGAAGTTTAGACCTGCCCACAAGTGGCGAAGTCTATCTTGATGGAAAAGATATTTCGCATCTTGAAGAATCAGAACTTGCACAGATAAGAGGCAAAAAAATTGGCTTTATCTTTCAGAGTTTTAATTTAATTCCTAATCTAACTGCAAAAGAAAATATAATGCTGCCAATGCTCTTTCAAGGGTATGACCAGGAAGAAAGAGAGAAAAGAGCTGAAGAACTGCTGAATCTTGTAGACTTAGAAGATAGGCATGAGCACTATCCCAACCAGCTGTCAGGAGGACAGCAGCAAAGAGTAGCAATTGCCCGTTCATTAGCCAATGACCCAGAGGTTATTTTGGCAGACGAGCCAACAGGAAACCTAGATACAAAGACTGGAGAAAAAGTTATGGGTTTTCTGGAAGAATTGCACAAAAAGGGAAAGACAATAATTATGGTAACTCATGATTCAAATTTAGCACAGGAGCATGCTCGTACAATTTACTGGATTAAAGATGGCCGAGTTGAAAAGGTCACCAAAAAAGTAAAAAATAAATGGATTGCCTTTAAACATTAATCATTCGCCTTCTTAAAAAGATAGTTAGGCTATAATGTATTAACTTTACAGAGACACAAGATTTTTAAATGCACTTTTTCATATTTCTTTTATGAAAAATAAATTTTTAATGCCTTTATTTATTTTAGTGCTGGCTTTTTTCTTAGTTCTGCATTCAGTTTCAGCTTTAACTATAGATTCTGTAAGCACTCAAAATCTTTTACCCGGACAGCAAGGAAAGGTTACAATTGATGTTACAAATAATTTAAACAATGATATCACTGATGCTTCTTTAACTCTGGATTTATCAAAAGTTCCATTTATTTCTGTTAGCAGCTCAACCGATACAATTGATAAAATTAAGGAGGATGATTCAGAAAGTTTTATTTTAAGTATAAAATCTGCAAATGACATAAAGCCAGGTGATTACAATATACCTTACGTATTAAGTTACAAAATCAACGAAACACCTAAAACAAGCATCGGCACAATCGGTGTTAGTGTAGAAGCAAATCCAGACCTTCAGCCCTCAGTAACACAAGACCAGCCAGTAATTGGTATAAAAGAAAAAATAAATTTAAAGATTATTAATAAAGGGCTTGCTGATGCAAAATTTGTTTCTGTAAAAATATTTCCAGAAGGTTTTACACTTTTATCAAGCGATGAAAGTTATATAGGCACTGTCGCTTCTGATGATTTTGATACTATCTCTTTTGATATAATTCCAATAAGCCAAAATGCTAATTTGGCAGGAACTATCAGCTATACGGATTTTAATAACAATAAAATAACTAAAGACATAAATCTCCCGCTTGTAGTTTATTCACGGAATAAGGCTTTAGAGTTAGGAATTATACAGCAAAGTTATACATCTTTAATAATTTTAATTTTAATCATATTAATCATTCTATGGATTGTCTGGCGAACAATTAGAAAGAGAAGGAAGAAAAATCACGGACAAAAGGAGTAAGTCTCATGATTAAAGATTTTTTCTTAATATCTTTAAAGAATCTTAAACGAAGAGGTTTGAGAAGTTGGTTAACAATGCTCGGCATTTTTATAGGTATTGCTGCTGTTGTTGCACTAATCTCTTTAGGTCAGGGCCTGCAGGGAGCTATAAACGCACAATTTGAGCAATTAGGCAAGGATAAGATTGTAATCCAGACAAAAACTATGGGTCCTCCAGGTTCTACTACAAGTAGAAATCTAATGTTAACAACGAAAGACCTTGATACTATAAGAAATGTTATGGGGGTGGATAAGGCCGAAGGGTTATTAATAAAAAATGGGCCGCTGGAATTCAAAACCGAGCTTAAAATCACTTTTGTTGTTGGCTTGCCTTACGCAAAAGATAGGCTTGGAGGCTCTGACCTTTTTCAGATTATCCAAGGCTCAGACATAAAAGAAGGTGATAAATTTAAAGCAATCATAGGCAACAATCTTGCTTTTTCTGATTTTTTTAAAAAACAGATTAAAGTAGGCGACACAATAAAAATAGAAAATGTAGAATTTAAAGTTACAGGTATAACTAAGAAAACTGGAAATCCTTTTGATGATAACGCTGTTTTTATACCAAAAGAAATACTTAAAGAAATGTTGAATACTGGTGATGAAGAAAGCGAGATAATTGCAAAAACACAGGCTGGCTTTGACCCAGCAACCGTAGCAAAAGATATTGAAAGAAAGCTAAGAAAAGAAAGAGGGGAAAAAGAGGATCAGGAAACTTTCTCAGTTCAGACATCTGACCAGCTTCTTCAGTCATTTTCAACTATCTTTGGAATTGTTCAGGCAGTTTTGGTAGGCATTGCAGCCATATCTCTTCTAGTTGGTGGAGTTGGCATAATGAACACAATGTATACATCTGTTTTAGAGAGAACAAAAGAAATAGGAATAATGAAAGCAATAGGTGCAAAAAATTCAGATATACTAACTTTATTCTTATTTGAATCCGGCCTTCTAGGCACTTTTGGAGGATTGATTGGAATTGCAATTGGTATTGGTCTTGCAAAAGGTGCACAGTATATTACTTCTGCTGCCCTCGGGTCAGACCTTCTTCAAGCCTCTCTTAGTCCATTGATTATTTTTGGAGCTTTGGCGTTTTCATTTGTAATCGGCTCTCTTTCAGGAATCCTCCCAGCTCTCCAGGCCTCGCATCTAAAGCCCGTTGATGCTTTAAGATATGAATAAAAATTAATAAATTATTTTTATACTTATCGCTTTAATCATGATTAATTTTATATATATTTCTACTTTAATAAAAAGATGGCGGACAAAGAAGTAAAGCCAGGAATTTATCAGCATTATAAAGGAAACTTCTACATTATTTTTGGAACAGCAAAGCACAGCGAAAATCCTTCAGAAGAACTTGTTATGTCAAGGAACTTGACTAAAACCACACTATTTATAGTGTGGTAGTTCCTTGAGCACAAGAAAATCAGGGATTTTCTGGCATCCAAAAAACTCACAAACTCATCAGATTTTTTTGATTTACATGGCGCTCTATGACAGCCCTGAATTCGGTTCAAATCAAATCTGGGTAAGGCCAAAAGAAATGTTTATGGAAAACATAACCTGTAATGACAAAGAAGTTCCAAGATTTAAGTTTATCTCAAATAAATCAAGAGGCCTATCCTTTAAATAATTTCTTCAAATACAAAACTTTGTATATAAGTAAGACCAATCTTACTTATGGTAAATATAAGTATAACAAGAATAAGCTCAAAAGGACAAATAGTAATTCCTCAAGAAATAAGAGATGACTTGAAAGAAGGAGACAAGTTAATTGTAATTAAAGACGATAATAGAATTATACTAAAAAAAATGGAAGATTTTGAGAAAAACTTGGAAGAAGACCTGGAATTTGCAAAAAGAACCGAAGAGGCATGGAAAAGCTATGAAAAAGGCGGATTTATCAGCATGAAAGCAGAAGATTTCTTAAAAGAAATTAAAAAATAGTAAATGTTGATTATGATTCAAATTTTATAAGATTGTATAAAAAGCTTGATAAAAGCATAAAGAGAAAGTTAAGCAAGTTATAATAAAGATTATAGAAAATCCTGAAATAGGAAAGCCAATGAGGTATATAAGGAAAGGCACAAGAGAAGTTTATATTGGCTCATTCCGTATTTCTTATGCTTATCTATAGTCAAGAACATTAATATCCTCCTAGTTTGTCATTGACTAGATAGGGAAATCTTCAAAATTGATAATTTTGAAGGAGTTAGGAAATTCTTAATTGATTCAACTGAGTGTCATATTCCGCAGCTTGCTGCAATACGTCTCAGTTGAATGCTTAAAAAATACCTCGCAACTTGCCTCGCGATGGGATTTTTTATTTACTAAAGACTTATGTCTTTCACTATAAAAGAAGAAAACAAAATTATCCTGCTTGATTTATATCATAAAGATAACCAATAAAAATGGACCTGTCGAGAATCGAACTCGAATCTCATCGATTTTCGTTTCTTTTACCTATTCTATTCTAAGGAAGGTTGATGGTCAAGGAAACCTGGGTTTCCTTACCTCGCGAACGATGCATTCTGCCATTAGACTACAGGCCCCGTTCAAACTAAAATAAGATCCTTTAAAATCATTGTCAATTCCAAGTCAGCTTTATATCCTTGTCAAATAATTGGTTAATTTTATTTTGAAAGCTGTTCTTGCTTTCAGCAAGCCCACTGAGCACAATTTCTTTCTTGTCATTTAATTTTTCAGCAAGCTTCTTATTTAACTTCAGGTTTTTTTCAGCAATTCCTTTTTCTTCTTCAAGATTTTCTAATTTTTGTTCAACAATAATTCCGCTTAATTGTTCTTTTAAATCTTTAATATTCCCAGTTAGCTTTTTTCTCTTTAATATTAAATCAAGAATTGCGCTTTTGTTAATTTCTAAATTTTTAAGTTCATTTTCTTTCAATTTTATCACTTGAGCTTGCTCTTTTATAATCTGAAAATAATTTAAAATTTCAAGATTTTCATCAGCCATCAGCGAATTAACCGAGTCTTTAAGATAATTTGACAAAAAATTAATTTTTGTCTTATCATTTTCAAAATGCATATACCTCTCAAGTGCCTTGTTATCTATGATTATCTTTATCCTTAGTTCTAATTCTGCCAAAGCTGATTCATTTTTCTTAAGGCCTTCCCGCAGTATTTCTTTATTCTTGAACTCTGATGAATCTTTTATTTTATTGAATTCAGATTCATAATTTTCAAGCTTTTCATTAAACTTTTTATTCGTCTGCTCAATATTGCTTATTTCTTCATTTAATTTTTCTTCATTCAGCTTTTTTTCTTTAATAGATTTGATTATCTGCCTTATCTCCATTACTCTTTCTTTTTTCTCTATTAGCTCTTTATTCAGGTCGAGAAACTCTTTGTCAAGTTCTTTAATTGATTGAATAATATTTCTTATTGTTTCAATTTCTTTTCCAATAAGCTGGCTTGCCTTGAATTCTGCTTTCGGTCCAAGCTTAAACAGTCTGTTTATTTCCTCATTAAAATGAGCTAAATTGTCTTCATCTTTTTTATTTCGCAAGTTTGATATAAACTCTCTCAAAATTCCTGCATATTCTTTTCTTCCATTTTCAGTAAAAGCAATTATTTTATTTTCAACTTTTCTGTCCTTAATATTCACTTTCTCAAGTTTATCAATAGCTTCTTCAAGTGAAGCCAGTTTTTTATAAAGCAGCTCATAAAAATCATTCACCTTCCCCTTGAATGATTCTTTTATTTTTTCATCATTCTCATTAAGCCATTCTTCAATTTCAGATTCCTTAAGCTCAATGCTTTCAGCTTTCTTCTCTGTTTCTTCAGATGCAAAAAGTTTCTTTAACTTATTAAAAATACCCATAAAGACAGAAATAAGCCATAATTTTTATATCTTTACCTTTCAAGTTGAATAATCATTTTCTTTGGAATATAAAAATAAGTTATATTTACCTTTTCTTATTTGCAGATTTAATTAGCCAGTATATTGCGGCGATAATTAATGCTATGACAAGCAAATAAGTAAGCCAGCTTAAAACCATCATTCTAGAACCATACCCACCATACAATCCGCCCATCATCCCGCTTGCTGGACAATTGTATATCTGGGCTGATGCAAGTTGCAATGTTAAAACTGCCATGAGCAAAATAATAAATATTTTTTTCATTTTAAACTTTTTACATCCCTTGTGTTTATTATATATCTTATGCAGTCCTGCTATTTATGCCTTTTCATTTTCTTCCAATACTCAAAACAGAAAACCACCCAATTTTCTCCTGTCTTATATCTTTAAATTCATTTGCCTCAAAAAGCTCTTTTATCTGAAAAGCAGAGTGCATTTTATTGTTGCCTGGCTCAAGCCAGTGAAAAATCTTATTGAGCAAAAAGCCGAAATCAAAATCAACTACCATAATCCTGCCATTTTTCTTTAAAGCCCTGTAAAAGTTTTTCATTGCTTTTTCATGGCTTGAATAATGGTGAAATGCATTAATGCTTAAAATATAATCAAATTTACCTTTATCTTTAATTTTTTCAACAGGCATTTGCATAAGATTTGCATTGCCTTTCAGCTTTTGCATTGCAATTTTCAGCATTTCAGGAGAAATATCAATTCCAAACAGCTTCAAATTTTTCTTTTGCTGTAAAAGTTGATAAAGAAGACTGCCTGTTCCGCATCCTGCATCAAGTATTTTTGAGTTTTCTTTTACTTTAATAAGTTTAATTATTTTTTCAGGAGGGCTCTTGTTTAAGCTTCTAAATAAGAAAGAATCATAAATTCTTGCAATTTTATCAAAAAATATTTTATTTCTTTGCTCAATAGTCTTCATTATAATTCAAATAAACCAGCTTTTTTAAATTCTAACAATATCAACTAAATGTAAAAATCTTATCAGATTCTTCAACTAATTTTAATATTATTATTGAATAAGCCATTTCCAAACAGGCAAGACTTTTATTTTTTTATCTTTAATCATCAACGCTTCTTCTTGGTCATAAGTCAAAATCAGCCCTTCTTTAAGTTTAAATTTTTCCATTGCTTCTGCTAAGCCATTTATTTCTCTTTCTTTGTTAGTTTCATTTAGCTCATAGCAAACCTGAATTGCTTTTGTAATTTTAGCCCCCTGCCTTATTATAAAATCACATTCTCCTTTTTCAGAAAAATAGTAAATTTCATCGCCCTTTCTTTTAAGTTCTATAAATATGAGATTTTCTAAAACCTTTCCCTTATTTTCAGAAAACTTAAATCCAACCTCAGTTGCAAACCCATTATCAATACAATAAATTTTGCGGGGGTTTTGTATCTGCTTTTTAACTGAAAAGTCAAATTTATTTATAAAAAAGAACAAAAAAGCTTTTTCAAATGTATCCAGAACTGATTTTACTGTTGAAAGATTTTTTATTTGGATTATTCTTGATAAAGCTCTAGCACCTAATTCATTGGAAATATTAGATAAAAGATAAACTGATATCTCTTTAATTGGCTTTTCGAGATTTGCATTAAACCTTTTAACTATATCTCTATAAAGTATGTTCTCAAAGTTTTCACGTAGCAATCTTTTGTCATTGTCTACAACAACTTTTGGAAATCCGCCGGACATTAAAAATTCTGAAAATTCTCTCCTAAGCACTGACTGAACTTTAAGGTCAAGCTTCCAATTTTTAATATTTATCTTTCTTGCATCTAAAAATTCCCTAAAGCTAAAAGGATATAAACTTATGCTTATAGATCTTCCTGTCAAGACGGTTGAAATTTCCTTGCTTAATAATTTTGAATTTGAGCCGGTTATAAAAATAGGATTTTTATCTTTTATCCTATTGACCCATTTTTCCCAGCCAGTTGTTTCTTGAATTTCGTCTATAAAAAGATAACAGTTTTGCTTGTAGTTTTGTTCATTTAAAAAATCCAAAATCTTTTGAAAATCTTCTGGCGAGAAATCAATTAACCTTTCATCATTGAAATCTATATAAAGATATTCTTTTTCTTTAAGATTCAGCACATCTTTTATTATCCGCAATAATGTTGATTTCCCGCATCTTCTTACACCAGTTATAATTATTGGCAATTTAAGATTTATAAAAGACAATGCTTTTTCTGCCAGTTCTCTATTTACAAATTCTTTTTTTTCTGCCAGTTCTTTTTGTTGTTCAAAGAGCACGTAGTATAAAGCTTCACGTTTCATACTAATTAATAAAAAACAAAGTATTTAAACTTTTCTAAGTGATACATATTTTGTATCACTTATTCATAAAAATGATACATCTTTTGTATCACTCGAGAGGTTAGAAAATTAGTTCAGATTAACTTTGTTATTTCTAAATAATTTCGTATTTTCAGTAAAGTTTTAGGAGAGTTTATTAACATAAATGTTTTAATAAATCAATTTATTTTACAAAAACATGGAAACTTATACCTGTCCAAAACTTCAGAAAGATTTTCCTGTTTCCCAGGAAAGCTATGAATTATGCACTGATTGCAGGCATTCCAGATTTTATAAACCTCAGCAAGCTGATTCAGAAGCCAGACAGAGAATGCCAGACGAATCTTTGATATGTTTTTATAAAAGTCCTAATTTTGAAATCCAGCATCCATCTTGGTCTATAACTGATATTTTAGTTGGAGAGGTAGCAAGAATTATAAGAAAACTCGGGATAGATTTAATTACAGAAGAAAAAAGTTAATTCCTTAATGCAACAGGATATGCCGCCAATTACTTCAAATACAGCGTCAATTGCTTTCAAAATCAGCCCAATTCTGAATATTTTACTAAGTATATCAACTTGCAATAATTAAAAGCAAAAATCCCAATAACTGATTTTGCTTTTAATTTATTAATACTCTAGCTCTTCTAAGCAGATTAGCATTTTCAACAACAGTAACTGATGAAAGAGTCATTGCTATGGTATTATATGCAAAAGCCCAAAATAAATTTTGCTTAATCTTTTTCATCGTTGCTCAATTTCATTAACCATTAAAGGCTCTCCAATTTTTAATCTTTTCAGAAGTGCAGAATTTACAACAACTGTAAGTGAGCTTAAAGCCATTGCTGCTGCAGCAATTATTGGATTAAGTAGCCCAAAAGCAGCTACTGGTATTGCTATGGTATTATATGCAAAAGCCCAAAATAAATTTTGCTTAATCTTTTTCA
>CAYIRC010000005.1:0-10694 GCA_964365855.1 Candidatus Woesearchaeota archaeon | reverse complement strand
TCGTTGCTCTGCTTAATTTTATTCCAAGAACAACATCTCTTAAATCATCTTTTATAAGTATAATGCCTCCTGTTTCTTTTGCTACATCTGTCCCAGAGCCAATAGCTATTCCTATATCTGCCTTAGCAAGAGCAGGAGCATCATTTATGCCGTCTCCAACCATTGCCACAACATTTCCATCTGACTGCAGTTTTTTTATTACTTCAAGCTTTTCATGAGGGAGAACATTTGCAAGTACTTTTTTTATTCCTATTTGTGAAGCTATTGCCTTTGCAGTCCTTTCATTATCTCCTGTAAGCATGATTGATTCTATTTTTAATTTTTCAAGTTCATGCACTGCTTCTGCAGAGTGCTCTTTTAGTGCATCAGCAATTGCAATCAGTCCAGTTATTTTTTTATTCAATGCAACAATCACTACTGTTTTCCCTTCAGCTTCCAGCGAACTTATCTTTTCTTCAAATTCATAAGTTTTTATTTCCTCTTTTTTCATAATCTTTCTGTTTCCAATAACAATGCTCTTTCCTTTCCATCTTGTTTTTATTCCGTGTCCAGGAATAGCCTCAAACTTATCTGCGTCAGGCACCTTAATTTTTAATGAAGCAGCTTTTTTCATAATCGCATCTGCAAGTGGATGCTCTGATCCTTTTTCAGCAATCGCTGCTGTTTTTATAAGTTCTACTTCATTTTCGGATACAATATTAGTTACTTCTGGTTCTCCTTTTGTAAGTGTACCTGTCTTGTCAAATACAACTTTTTGCAGTTTATACGCCCTTTCAAGATATTCACCACCTCGTATCAATATGCCTAATTCTGCTCCTTTACCAACGCCAACCATCAATGCCGTAGGTGTTGCAATTCCAAGCGCACAAGGACAAGATATAATTAGAACTGCAACAAATGATAATATAGCCATTGTTAGATTTCCAGCAATAAACCACCATCCTGCAAATGAAAGCAAAGCAACTACAACTACTGCAGGAACAAAATAAGCTGAAATCTTATCAGCAAGTCTTTGTATAGGAGCACTTGATGCCTGTGCTTCTTCAACCATTTTTACTATTTGCATCAGTGTTGTTTCAGAGCCAACTTTTGTTGCCTTAAACTTTATCATTCCATTCTTGTTTATTGTTGCACCAATAACTTCATCACCCTCTCTCTTTGTCACAGGAATGCTCTCTCCTGTTACCATAGACTGGTCTACTGAACTCTCGCCGCTTATAACAATTCCATCAACTGGAATTTTTTCTCCAGGCCTTACAACAATTATCTCACCAATCATTATCTCTTCTGCTAAAACTTCAACTTCTTTACCACCCCTTATAACTTTAGCGGTTTTTGGTTTAAGGTCAAGCAGTTTTCTTACTGCTGCAGAACTCCTCTTTTTTATGTAATCCTCCATAAATTTTCCAAGCAATACAAATGCAATTATTACTGCAGAAACTTCAAAATACACATTTTTCTCTTCAACAGGAAGAACCCCGGGAAAGAAAATAATAAATACACTATAAATATACGCTGTTAATGTTCCCATTGTAATAAGAAAGTCCATATTCATGCTTCTATTTTTTATAGCATTAAATGCTCCTTTGTAGAATGTCCATCCACCTATGAATTGTATAGGGGTAGTTATTATAAAAAGCCAGATTCCCCAAGTAAAAAAAGGAAGTGAAGGAATTGGAACCCATGTAACAATTGAAACACCAGCAGCAAGTGTAAACATTGCTATAACACGCAATGCGGCAAGAAAAAGCACTCCCGATAAAGCTATGGCTACTCTTCTTTTCATACTTTTCAATTCTTTTTCAGGGGATTCAAACTTTCTTACACACTCTTCACTGCAAAAGTAGTGTATTCTCCCCTCAAACTGCTTTTTTATAGAATTTGATTTACTTATCCTCATCCCGCAAACAGGGTCTGTTGCAAACTCTCCTAAGTCTTGGGCGTTAAAGAATGCCTTGTATCCCATGTTGTTTATTATCCCAATAATCTTTTTGTCATCTATTTTTTTAGGGTCGTACTCAACAGAAGAACTGCCTGTCGCATAACTTACACTTGCATTTATTACTCCATCTCCTTTCTTTAGTTTTTTCTCAATATTTTTTGCACAGCTTGTACAATGCATTCCTGTTACTTTATATGTTTTTTTCATTTTTATTTTATTAGCCCTAAATACGGTATTATCATATGAGCTTATTTGTCATATGAAAATATGGAACATATTTAAATGTTTCTTTCCTTAATCCACATCATATGCTCATAAATTCCTGCCCATAATAATCCGAAAGTAAATGCAAATATAAGTTCTTCTAAAGGAACTCCCAAGATTAATATTCCTGAAATTGCTGATAGATTCCAAACCCATGCAACAAAACCAGGGTATGCAAGATTTATGCCGAAAAAGAAGATAAAATACAATGCTAAAAACAAAATGCCTCCAAAAAACAGGTTTTTCTTTAAGTCCGGCCTGCAGAGCATTGTTGCAACTCCTCCGATAAGCATTGCGATGCTTGCAGTGTAAATAGGGTTAAGATTTGTAAAAATCAAAGGCATAAAAATTATGGCTGGAGAAAACAAAGCAAGTTTATGGAACCTATGCTTTTTCATTTCATGTTTCTTCATCTTCAACTGCCTGACTTGAAAAAAAGCATTGTACAGCACAGCGCCAATCCCACCAACAGCAAAAGAGAAGATAAATGATTCTATATCAAATCCAGTTTTAGAAGCAAGATTAAACAGAGATGGAGGATTCCAGTATACAGGCACAAATAATGGCTCTGTCAATCCAAACAGCATTGTAAACAAGCTTACGTAAATCATCTCCTTTCTTAATTTCTTTTTCAAGGCAAATATAATTAGCCAAATTCCAAACAAAATCAGCGAAAACGCAAGCCATTCGTTCATTTTCTTATTTTAATATCAAATATGCAACTGCAGTTCCTGCAATTATTATCAAAATTTTAAATACCAGTAGCCATTTATATTTTGTCTTTTCAACTCTTCTTTCAAATAAATACATTAATCCAGTTACACTTTCTCCCATTAAAATCCCAATCAAAAGCTTATCTAAAAAATAGCCAAGAAAATACAGCACAATAAGTGCAATCCAGGTAATGCTTACTGCCCCGCAGATTGCACATATTTTCACCTTTATTATTTTAGATAATGGCTCTCTGAGCAAAGCCAGAATAATAAATAAAACAAAAATCAGAATTAAGACGTATAAAATCATCTTTTATCCTCTTTATTTATTTCCTTTGCATTGAACTCTCTACATACATCCTGCTGAAGAATCTTTTCTTCTGTAATTTTATTGGCATCATAATAAACTTCAAAAGTTTTTCCTGAAATAAACTTAACACCTTTAACGCCATCAACTTTCTGCAATTCTGAAATAACAAGAGGTACATGCCCTGAACAAGGAATATTAAATTCAAGATTTAGCAGATCTCCCTTAAGATTTCCTGAATTTGTATTCGCTATTGCAGGAAAAATAACATAAATCATTAAAAGATTAATTATGATAACACTGCCATATAAAATTATAAGATATTTCCAATGGCTTTTTAATCTTCTGTCACTAAATCTTCTTATATAAAAAAATCCTGCAATTGTTGCAATTAATATGGAAACTCCAAAAACAGCATAAATATAATAGCTATTAAAAAGAAATTTTTTGAAAAAAGCATTTGCAAATGTAACTCCAAAAATTGCAAAAAGCAGAATCAAAATGCATCCTGTATGGGGAATTAAGCCTGATAAAATTCCTGCTCTCACTGCTTTTCCATGTTTAGGCCTGCAGCATTCAGGCAATTTTTTATCTCTCATTTTTATTTCCTTATTGATTAAAGTTTAATTATTTATTTCTCGTTTTCAGTTCGCATACAGATGTTACTCCTGTTCCAATTTCTTTTTTGTCAATCAATAAAACCCTGCCTTTTATTTTACTTGCAACTGCTAAGCCAGCAAAACTTGCTCCTGCAATTACCACATCGTATTTTCTCATTTTATTAATGGAAGGATTTTTCTTTATTTAAATTATCTGTCTGCGTATGCTTATTGTGCATATCTTTCATCATAAAATAATGCAGAATCGGGCATAGAAGCATTACTACTAAGATTGCATAAGTTTTAAGATTAAAAGCATAATACAAAATCCCTGCTACAGCTAAAGGAATTAAGCAACAAACTAACATTAAAGCAGTATGTTTTTTCATTTTCGCTCTAAAGCATGTCTTGTTATAGCAAGATTGCATGATTTATATTTCCTGCACCAGTCCTCACACTTTTCAGCCCATTCTTTTTCTTTATAATTCAATTTACATATATTGCATTGATATAATCTTTGCTTTTCACTTCCAAGATTTTTCATTTTTGATTATTTCCTCATCCAGTTATATACAACTGCAAAAAGCCACCCCATTATTAAAGCCAGAATAATTGCCTCAACTATTCCAAGAACTGCTCCACCCAAAGTCATTTGTTTTGCAATTGCATTTATGTCAAGCCCATGAAAAATCGCGCCAAACAAATTTATTGTAAATTCAGGCGCTATTGCAATTAACAAAGCACAAATAATAGAGATTATTCCCGCTACTGCTGCTAAGCTTAATGCCACTTTTTTTACATTTAATCTAGTCATATCTTTTCACCCCCTTTCATTTATAATACTCCAAACAATATTTTGTATTATCATGATGTCCTAAATGCTCTTTCCATGACTGGACATCCTGCCCAGCAGGTGGCCTGCATTCCTGGGGAGTATTGGATTTATAGGTTACCTGTCCAGTTGCAGGTTGATTGCCTGAACTTCCTGCATTTAATGTCACAACTGCTCCAACAATAAGAACCAATGCCAGCACTGCAATTCCAATATAAATTAAATTTTGTTTATTCATCCGCAGCATCCTCCGCCTTGGCTGCTTTTGCAATGTTCCTTAACTTCTTTTTCATAATTATCTGCATGTTCATTTGAACAAAATGCTTTTCTTTTAGTTCCTAAAAAGCCAGGGACTTTCACATCTCTAAATTTTTCTTTGCCTTTATCAATCTTTTCTCTGCAATAATCACATTTTTCTCTAAACAGCCCCATTTATTTCCCCTTCTGAATTTGTTTAACTAGCCATACAATAAATAAAACAAGAGCGATTATAACAAGAGTCATAAAAATTAACCCAAAAAATCCCGTACCCCACATTCCACTACCCATCCAGCCAATATCTCCCCAATCCATCATCTACGCAGAGCTCAAGCTGATTAAACTAAGGAATGCTGCAAATCCTGCTGTGAATTTATTTAAAATTTTCATTTTTCACCTCGTAAAATATGAATACAGAACATAGACATATGCTCGTCAATCAAATCCATTAACGGCTCTATTGTCTCAGTGTTCAATGAATAATACCTATATTTGCCATTATTTTCCACATTTACAAACCCACATTTTTTTAATCTTGATAAATCATGGGAAACAGCAGTCTGGTCCATTTTCAATTCATCTATTATATCTGTTACATTTGCTTTTTTCTTTCTAAGTAAGTTTATTATTTTCAATCTTGATTCAGATACTAATGTTCCGAAAAATATCTTATATGCATCATAAGCTTCCTGCTCATTAAACCCATGGGCATTGCAGCTTTTTAATATGGCTTTGTTTATCATATGATATTTAAGTTCATATGATATTTAAATGTTTTTATTTCCTGCCAATAGTAAGCCATGAAAACCAGCCAATCTTTTTCTGTTTTATATCTCTAAACCCTTTCTTCCTAAATATCTCTTTCATCTGAATAGCAGAATGCATTCTGCTGTTTCCCGGCTCAAGCCAGTGAAATATTTTATTAAATAAAAAGCTAAAATCAAAATCAACTACAATAAGCTTTCCATTTTTCTTTAAAGCCATGTAGAAATTAGCCATTGCTTTTTCTTGGCTTGAATAATGGTGAAATGCATCAACGCTGAAGATGTAATCAAATTTATTTTTCTCATTGATTTTTTCAACAGGCATTAGCATAAATTTCGTTTTTCCTTTTAATTTGCGTTTTGCAATTTTTAGCATTTCGGGCGAGATGTCAATGCCAATCAGATTTAAATTTTTCTTTTGTTTCAAAAGTAAATAAAGAAGGTTTCCTGTTCCGCATCCTGCATCGAGTATTTTTGAATTCGGTTTTATATTAACGAGCTTAATTATCTTCTCTGGAAATTTCTTGTTTAGACTTCTGAATAAAGAAGAATCATAATATTTTGCAAGCTTATTAAAAAAACTTTTGTTCCTTTGCTCAATGGTTCTCATGTAAAACTAAAGACACTTGGGTTTTTATAATTTTATTGGGTTGATAATACTTAAAAACTTTTGAATTACAATTTTCATTTTGTACTATCAACAATTTCCTTAAGCTCTTTTTCTATTTCTTCAGCCTCTTTTTCATTCTCTGGAAAGAACTTCGAAATTATGCCTAGTTCATGCTTATTATCTTTACCTTTCCATTATCTTCTAAAACATTAACCTTACATGGCATGCATAAAGAGATTAGTTTATTTTTATTGCTCCAATTGGGTCTAATACCCCGTAGCTTGCTGCGATATTTTTTCGTTCCCAATTGGAGGCTTAAAGAATACCCCCTAGCTTGCTGTGATTGGGATTCTTTATTTAAAAACATGTTTGCATGTTTTCCTGAACAGATTTCAATTATCTTTAATGGGCTTTGTTTAAATTCTTTGGCAGCTAATCTTTCTTTTATGTCAAGGAACTTGACAAAACTGCATCTTTTAAGATACAGTGTTCCTTGATCACAAGAAAATCTTATGATTTTCTGTTCAGGAAATTTCCTTTAATTTACTGAATCCAAAAAACTCACAAACTCATCAGAGTTTTTTTGATATTATAAACCTAAAACAATGCCCAGCTCTTCTGCTCAACTGCTTTTAAAACTGAAATAACTGCCTCGTCAAAGCTTTTTTCAGTTTTAACAACATACGCAAAATCTTCTGTTTTCATTTTTCTTTTTTTCTAAATACACTATATAAAAAAATTTGCTCTGTATCCCCCGGGGTTATGTGTTTTTCTTCAAAACTTTTAATATGCTCAAATCCACTAAACAATTTTTTCATAGAGTCTTCTGAATATTGCCTTACATCAAGCCCGCTGCATCTTTTTGGACCATTAACAGAAAATGCTGAAATAATCAAATAGCCCCTTGGTTTTAGGAATCGCGTTGCAGAATCCACATATTTTTTAATGTCTCTTTCTGCTGTTAAGAAATGAAGCACAGCCCTATCATGCCAAAGATCATACCTATCGCTTGTTTCAAATTCCCTTAAGTCACATACTACCCATTTAACAATATTAGATTTATCCTTTAACCTTTTCTTTGCTTTTTTCAATGCTGCTGATGACACATCTAACACAGTAATATTCTTATATCCTGCATCAAGAAGATTATCAACAAGCTTTGAATCTCCTGCACCAATATCAATAATCATGCTATCTTTATCCAATCCAGTTTCAGCTATCAAAGCAAGTGATGTTTTGGGCTTTTTTTGATACCAGCTTGCCTCATCAGGAGCTTTTGTTTGATAAATGCTATCCCAATGCTCTTTTGCATTATATGTCATTTTTTATCTTGCAGCTGTTTAATCAGCCAAATTATAAACAAAACCAAAGCAATAACAATAAGGCTCATAAAAAGAAATCCGAACATCCACATTCCTCCAAAGCCATACCATAAATTTCCCATCATCCCGCCCATGCCTCCAAAGCCCATCATTCCAGTCCATCCAAATAATAGTATCACTAAAACTGCTATTGCAATTGCTATTACTAAATTATTGCTTATTTTTTCTGCCATAGTAGCCTAACACCCCAGATGCTCACTGTAATTATTAAAACTATTAATAGGCTATTTATTAAAATAGTTGTTGTGCTATAAGAAGAAGTATTATAATTGTAATTTCCCATCATCCCTAAACCATTATTGCTCATCATATTGCCACTCATCATGCCACCAGTATTTTCATTGCAATAAATCCTTTTTGCCATTGCAATATGCATTTGTTTTAAGCTTTCTGAGCCTTCGCCACCCATCATTTTATCCATTATCTCATGCGCTTCACCAGAATGCATCTGCTCCATATAGTAATCGCCTATGCTCTCAAGCTGCTCAAGCGTGAGTTTATCACAATTAATTCCTAAATCAATGACTTGTTTTGTTTCAGAAAAATTCTCTCCATGTGCAGAGATTAAGCCAATGCTTAATAACACCATAACAAGTAAAAATATCTTTTTCATGTTTTTGTCATAACCTCCTTAATAAGCTTTTTATTCTCTTTTAACCTCTCAGCCAAGAGCTCTTTTATAATATCAAATGCATTGATTATTTTAGGACTTAAAAGTTTGTAGTAAATATTTTTATCTTCTCTGTTTGATGAAACAATTCCTTTAGATTTCATGATTGACAAGTGTTGGGAGATATTAACCTGGCTTAAGCCTGTTTTTTTAATTAACTCTGTTACTGACATTTTTCCATTTCTTAAAAGGTCTAAAATTTCCAATCTCGTTGGATTTGAAAATACCTTGCACATCTCTGCATGAATTTTATATAGTTCTTTCATAAGTTTATTAGAATATTAGCATATTTAAATGTTTTTGTAGGAAATTATGTTTCTGTAAATCTTTGCTGAAAAAGAAAAGCATCTGCAGATTAGAAGAAGCAGCCAAGTAAAACAACATTTATTATACCTCTTATTAAGACTATGTTTGCCATTTTGTTTTGGGATAATTGCATTTATTTAAGCTTCTTGCAAGAAAGTAGATTGAGATAGAAAGAAGTATTATGGATAAAACCCTTAATTCAATTCCCTTGAACGGCATGAAGAACAAAGCAAGAGGAGCACCAAATGCTCCAAATACAAGTGAGCCGCACATTGGGCATCCTGCGCCAAAGATACCTGCAATAATGCCTGAAAGGCCAATAGAGCTTCCTGCAATTGCCATTCCCTTCATTTTTATCTTAAAAATCAGCAGAGAAACATAAATCCCAGATAATAGCGCAATGACTCCCAGCAAAACAAAAGTTGCACTGGCATAGTTAACACCATTCATCATTATGAAAATGCTAATGCTTTGATCTGTAGTTGTTGCAAGGGTAAGGTAATAGAGAAGAGCAAAAATCATAATGCTCACGCCTGCAAATGCCAAAAAGTAATTTTTTTTTATTAATACTTCGAAAATTATCTTTCGCGTATCGCTTAATTTTTTCATCTTATTCGATAAATTTATTCAAGAAACTTAAACGTCCTCACAAGCCATGTTCTTTCCCAGTATTTTCCAAGCCCAAGATAATGCCCTGCTTTTGTAAATGCAATACCAATTAAAACAAGAATGTAAATTATATGTTCATCTAAAAAAGGATTATTTTTAGGTGGAAGCCCAGAGAGCCAAATAAGGAACATCATAAATGCTCCGCCATAAGCTGAAATTTTCCTGAATATTCCCCAAATTAAAAATAATCCTGCAAACAAAAGCCCAAACATAAAAAGAAAATCAACAACAGGATTTCCAGCTATTGCCTGAAAAATTGGTGCAAATGGCCCATGAGTTCCAAACTTCAAGAATCCCAAAGTCGGAGAATTTCCATAAATCCAGGCTTTATTAGCAGGGGTTGAAAATCCTAATCCAAATACCTTATCAAGAAATGCCCATAAAAAGATAATTCCAATTGAGATTCTTAATAATTCCAATATGTAGTTTGATTTTACCATTACTATTTTTAAATGTTTAATGTTTAAATTTATTTCCTCCGGCATTTATCTTTTTTATCAATAGCACTATAATTAAAATTAAAACAATGATAATCAATATTCCTATCAAATATCCTGCAAATCCAGAGGAGCCCATTCCAATAACATTGCCAGTTATTCCGGATGAGCCATGCTCTTCTCCTCCGCATGCCGAAACAACAGATATGCTAAATAAAGCAATTAAAAAAATGAAATAAAAAGCATTTATTTTTTTCATTTTATAATTTACATCCGGTTAAATAAGCAAGCCTTTCAAGTGTTTGCACTTGTTCATGCATTTCTCCATTTATCTCCCAGGTTGGCGTAAGTTTGACTCCTTTGCTATCGCAAAGAGCTTTATTATTAATGCATTTTATATAATTGAGATATTTGCTGGATTTCCCAAAGAAATTCATCTCTTTTCTTGTATATTCACAAAAGTCATTTCCATAAATTACAGCTCCCTTTTCAGTGAGACATTTTGCAAAATCATCATATTTTCCAGGCTTTTTACTATTGCTAATAAATGTCCATGACAAAAACAGCACAATTAAGACAAGAATCACGATGACTGCATATAGCCTCACATTTAACTTCTTCTTTTTACCAGAATGTACATCTGTCTTATGCTGATTTAGGCCCTCAATTGTCTTAAATCCCTTGCTGCAAATTTCACATTTTATGTTTTCCATCATTTATAAGAGCTATCTTCCGCATCCTCCTCCACCATAACTCGATTGCGAGCTAAATGAGCTTCTTTCGACATTACTTGAGCTACTCCTAGATTTTATTTGCGAAAATCCAAAAATCACAAGCACAATTAAGAGGATTATTATCAGCACAACAATTGTTGTATCCATTTCTATTCACCCCCTTTCATTTATAATACTCCAAACAATATTTTGTATTATCATGATGTC